>JANLFZ010000305.1:0-2247 GCA_024653385.1 Thermoguttaceae bacterium
CGCAATACGGCCACTTGAGCCCGACCCACCTCGACGCCGTGGCGCAACTGCTGGGCGTGCCGGCGGCCAAGGTGGCCGGCGTGGCCAGCTTCTACCATTTCTTTCGCCTGGCGCCGCGAGGGAAGTACGTCATCAACGTCTGCATGGGAACGGCCTGCTACGTCAAGGGGGCTGCCCTCGTCGCCCAGCGGTTGATGAGCGAGCTGGGCATTACCTGGGGCGAGACGAGCACCGACGGCATTTTCACGATGGAGCAGGCCCGCTGCCTGGGCACTTGCGGGCTGGCCCCGGTCGTGATGATCGGCGACGAGGTCCTCGGCCAAGTCACGCCCGACCAGGTGCCGGCCATCCTCGAGAAGTACCTGAAGATGTCGCGAGCCGCGACCGAATCCTAAATGAGATTGCATGTTTCTGGGAGGTCGCCCGGACGGCGTGGCACTCCAACCCGTTGCCTCCGTCGGACGCTTGGGGTAAGATGGGGGGGTCGGGGGCCTCTTGTCAGCACCTGGGCCGAAGGTTTGCCATGCTCCCCGGGTCTCCTTTCACGCCAGAGCGGCTTGTCCGCGCGCGGCGGCAGTATCGCCGCTGCACGCTTTGCGAACACCGCTGCGGCGTGGATCGGGCCGGGGGCCAGCGCGGTGCCTGCGGGGCCGGCGGTCGGGCAAGGGTTTACCGGCACCGGATCGAGTACGGCGAGGAACCCGAATTGGTCCCCTCGCACCTGTTCTACCTGTCCGGGTGCAACATGCGCTGCGCGTACTGCATCGGCGAGGCGGACGCTTTCGATCCGTCGCGCGGCAGGGTGCTTTCCGCCCCGTTCTTTCGCGAAGCGGTCGCGTGGGGCCAGGCTCGGGAAGCTCGCAACGTGCAATGGGTCGGCGGCGAACCGACGATTCATCTTCCTGCGGTGCTCGGAGTCCTCGCGGCGTGTCGGCCGCCCGTGCCTTTGGTCTGGAAATCGAACTTCTATGGGACCGAGGAGTCGTGGGACTTGCTCGACGGCTGCATCGACGTGTACGTTGCCGATTTCAAGTTCGGCAACGACGCCTGCGCCCGGCGGATCGCTCGCGTCGAGAATTACCTGGCCGTGGTTACCCGGAACCTCGGGCTCGTGGCCCAGCGCGCACGCTTGATTGTGCGCCACCTGCTGATGCCGGGCCATTTCGACTGCTGCTATCGGCCGGTGGTTGCCTGGATGCGCAAGTACCTGCCGACCGTGCCGATAAGCGTGAGGGACGGCTATCTCCCTCGGTGGAAGGCATCCGAGTATCCGGAGTTGGCCGCGCTCTTGGAACGCGACGCAGGCCGCCGCGCGAGGGCGCTTGCCCGCGACTGCGGCCTCGAGGTGATTTCCTAGGGCTTGCAAGATCACCCGTCTTGTGAAGAGGATCATGGAACCCGACGACGAGGCCGCGATCAGCGAAATCACGATCTTGCCCGACGGACGGGTGTGCGTGTTCGGCGCTTCCGAGGCGTTGATCGCCCTCTTGGCCGCATTGGATCCCCGAGACGCGGGGATCCGCCGGCGTGCCGCGCCCCTTGGCCGGCCCCGGGCGGAAGAAGCCCACGAACTGCGCCAGGACCCTGCCGCGCTGTGCCGCGGCCGGCCGCGTCGCGACGAGGAGCCGACCGGATGACCCAGCCCGAAAGCAAACCCCAGACGCCGCCGCCGGATCGGGCGCCGACCGCCCGCCCGGGACGGCGAGCCGCCAAGGCCGCTCAGCCTCCGCGATTGTCGCCGCAGGAGGAGTTGGAGGTCCTCATCCGCGCCCGCTACCCGATCATCTATGTGGTCAGTTGGGAAGAAGAGCGGGTCGAACAGTGCTTGCGGGAAATCGCCGCGAAGCGCGAGAAACAGCTGTACGTGTGGACCATCACCCAGGGGATCGTGCGGTCCGGGGCCGAGCCGCAGCGCACGAAGTCGGGCGGGGGAAACACGGCCGACCCGATCGCCGCGCTGGACGCGGTGATCCAGCACGTCGAGCCGGCGATCCACCTTTTCAAGGACTTCCATCGGTTCACCGCCGAGGATCGTTGCAATCTGACCGTGATCCGGCGGCTGCGCGACGTGGCCTACCACCTGCGCGACACCTACAAGTCGCTGGTGATCGTGGCCCCCTCGATGAAAATCTCGCCCGATCTGGCCAAGGATGTGACCATCGTCGAGTTCGCGCTGCCGGGCGTGGCGGATTTCAGCCGGTTGCTCGATCGCATTCTCGAAGACGTCAAGGACAACCCGAACGTGAA
>JANLFZ010000305.1:2257-7484 GCA_024653385.1 Thermoguttaceae bacterium
CGGGAGCGCTTGCTCCATGCCGCGCGCGGCCTGACGCTGAAGGAGGCCGAGAACGTCTTCGCCAAGACCCTCGTGCTCAAGGGGAAACTCGACGCCGACGACATCGGCGTGGTCTACAGCGAGAAGCAGCAGATCGTCAAGAAGAGCGGGCTGTTGGAGTACTGCGACGCCGAGGAGACCTTCGCCCACGTGGCCGGGCTGGAGAACCTGAAGCAGTGGCTGGCCAAGCGGCGGATCGCGTTCACCGAGAAGGCGGCCCGGTTCGGGCTTCCCGCGCCGCGGGGGGCGATGCTGGTGGGCGTGCAAGGCTGCGGCAAGAGCCTCTGCGCCAAGGCGGTTTCGAGCCTGTGGAACCTGCCGCTCTTGCGGTTCGACCTGGGGCAGGTGTTCAGCAGCCTGGTGGGTTCGAGCGAGGAGAACATCCGCCGCGCCATCCAGACCGCCGAGAGCGTCGCCCCGGCGATCCTCTGGATCGACGAGATCGACAAGGCCCTGGCCGGCGCCGCGGGGTCGGCGGCCAGCGACGGGGGAACGGCGGCCCGCGTGTTCGGCACCCTCTTGACCTGGCTTTCGGAGAAGACCTCGCCCGTGTTCGTCATCTGCACGGCCAACGAGATCGCCCACTTGCCGCCCGAGCTGCTCCGCAAAGGCCGCCTCGACGAGATCTTCTTCGTCGATCTGCCCAACGAGCAGGAGCGGCGAGAGATCTTCCGCATCCATCTCAAGAAGCGGCGACGGGACCCGGCCCGCTTCGACCTCGACGACCTGGCCCGCGCCAGCGACGGCTACAGCGGCGCCGAGATCGAAGAGGCGGTCGTCTCGGCCTTGTTCGACGCCTTCAGTCGCCAGACCGACCTGACCACCGACCTGCTCAAGGCCGCGCTGGCGGAAACCGTTCCGCTCTCGCGGACGATGAACGAGGAGATGAACCGGCTGCGCAACTGGGCCTTGGGGCGGGCTCGTCCCGCGTCGCTCGTCGCGGTTCGCCCCAAGGAGGAAGCAAGCCGCAAGATCGAACTCTAGCGCCCGGCCTTGCGCCGTGCGGAAAGGAGGAAGCCATGAGCACCGTCCTCGTTGTGGCGCCGATCGTCATCGGCAACTGGCCGCTGATCTCGGCCGCCGTCACCACGGCGGTCGCGAGCCTGGGCTTCGCCCTGGCCAGCGATATCGAACAGGCCCAGACGCAAGGGACCCGCGGCAAGACCCGCGCCGAAATCGAAGTCCCCGAGAGCGAAATCCTCCAGGAGGCCGCCGGCGCCGACCAGAAGATCGTGGTGGAGCGCGACGGCGTGCGGGCGACGTTCAGCCGCGACGCCCGGGGGGCGCTGCGCGTGTGCATGGAGGGCCAAGGCCTCTCGAAGGCCGAACTCCGCCGCATCGGCCAGGAACTGATCGACCGCGTGACCCAGCAGTACGTGTACCACCGCATCATGACCGAGCTGAACGAGCGGGGCATGGCGGTCGTCGACGAACAGGTCGCCGAAGACCGGACCGTCAAGATCCGCGTGCGCAACTGGTAGGAGCAAGACGCCATGGCCCGGGAAGAGATCGAAATCGAAATCAGCCCGTCCGGCAAGGTGACGGTCCGCACCATCGGCATCAAGGGAAAGCGCTGCCTCGACGTGGCCGAGGCCCTGGCCCGAATCATCGGACGCGAAGAGTCCCGCGAGTTGACCAGCGAATACTACGAGACCGAGGTCCACCAGCGGTCGCAAGACGAGATCCACCTCCGCCAGCGCCGGTAAGCTCCCATGCGGTGTCCGAGCTGCGAGTTCCAGAACATCCCCGGCACGGTGGTGTGCGGGCGGTGCGGGGCACGCCTCGATCTGCCCGCGGCGGAAATCGGCGTCCATCCGCCCCGGGCAGGCCGTACCCAGAAAGTGCTGCGCCGGTGGTTTCCCCTGTACGCCTGGCGACACCGCGTGTCGTTCTGGTTGGACTCGTTGCATCTGGGGCCGATGCCGACGCTCGCGTGGCCCCGGCGGGCGGCCGGAGGACTGGTGTGCATGGTCGTGCCCGGCGGCGCCCAGTTCTATCTCGGCCGGACGCGCCGCGGTTGGGCCTTTCTCGGCGCATTCGTCGCGTGTCTGGGCTGGGGGGTCTTGTTCTTTGGCACCACGATGGGAAACGTGCTCTTGGGTCTGGCCCTAAGCGCCCACCTCTCGTCGATGATCGACGCGATCTGGTCGGGAAGCCACCAGACGCAAACCCGCCTGGAATACCTCGCCGTGACGGCCTGCGCCGTGGCCGTGGTCGTGTACTGGCCGGTCGTGGCGCTGGTGGGCCGATACGCGTCGTTCGTGCGCATCCAGGCGAACACCCCGCCGTTCGTGCAGGGAGACGTGGTCGTCTACAACCGATCGGCCTATGCAGGATCGCCTCCGGAAGTCGGCGACGTGGTGCTCTACGAAATCGCCCGCCTGCAAATCGGCAATTATCTTATCCAGGGGGCGCGGATCGACCGCATCCTCGCGGGGCCAGGCCAGACCGTGGCCTTCCAGAACGCGCAGCCGATCATCGACGGGGTACCCTCGGCCTGGATGCCGCTGAATGTTCATCGAGTGCCGGCCTTCGGCGAAATGCGCGTGCCCGAGGGCAGCTACTTCATCCTGCCGAGCACCGATCCGGTCTTGCCGGTCGAGCAGATGACGCGAGCGGCCGTGGTGCCGGCCACGGCGATTCGAGGCAAGGCGGTTTGGCTCCACCGACCGCTTGGCCGCTGGTCGCGGGTGCGCTAGCGCCCTGGGAGAGAACACGAGCCCTGACCCTGGCCGCCCGCGGGTTTTTCCGAAGGCCGGCCGTCGCGGGGCGGTGCGGGCTCCAGGGCGATGGTGGCCTGATTGAGGTAGCTGCACGTGCACCAGCTTGCCGCGTCGGCCAGCAAGACCAGCCCGCCGGCCGGGATGGCGTTGATCCAGCATCCGGGGCGAATGCCGCCGTAATTCTCCGTGGTGCGCGCGCCTTCCAAATCGCAGTAGCCCAACGTGGCCGAGCGGTAGACCAACAAGCGCCTCGCGCCCGCGAGAATGCCGCAGCCGTACGAACGCGAGAAGTCGAACGCCAGGCGCCGGCCCGTCAGCAGGTCCCACTGGCCCGGCTCGGCGTAGATGGCGCGGTCGATGAGGACCGGCCGCGAATGGTAACGGAAGGCTTGGTCCCACAGGCGCGTGCCGTCGGCCGCGCGGAAGGCGGCCATGCGCCCGCCGCGCTCCGAGGCCAGAGGGAACCTGGTCGGCTGGTACGACATCAAGAGGATCCCGTGCTTCTCGCCCAATGCCAAGAGCGTGCCGAAAATGTCGTCGCCGTTTTCCCAAAGGACCTTGCCGCTTTGGGCGTCGAGGCACACGAGCCGGCCGGGCGGATGGTCGGGCTTGACGTCGCGCGCCTGAGGCCGCGGCGTGTCCCCCGCGGCGGCGGGCCGGTCGATCAGGAAGACCCGGCCGCCGCCGATCGCGATCGCGTTGTGGCGGATCGAGTGCCGCGGGCGGAATGTCCAGCGCAGGACACCGGTGCCGGCGTCCATGGCGAAAAGCATGGTCGACTCGCTCCACAGCCCACGCATCTCGAGCTTGCCCAGGAACGCGTTCCACGATTCCTTGACGACGTGCGTTTCGTCGGCCAACGAGCCGAAGAGGGTTCCGTCGGCATAGGCGATGAATCCCCAGACCCCGGGCTTGCCGTCGGGTCGGCGCGGAGCCTCCCACGCCGCACTCTGCCGGCCGGTGGCCACATCGAAGCTCAGGCATCGGTCGCCCGTGTGGACAAAGAGCCGGTCGGGCCCCAGGCACATATTGCCCCCGGTGGCCGCCACGCCGGTCAGGTGGTCCTGATGGAAGCGCGCGAGCAGGCCCTTCATCGGCACTTCCCAGAGCACCGAGCCGTTGTACGCGTTGACCGCGCGCACCGCGTCGAGTCCCTCGACGAACATCCGTCCCTGGGCGACCAGGGGCGACGGCGCGCGTCCGTGCCGGCTGGGCATGGCCAGGTCGGTGTCGCGGAACCACAACATCCGCAGCGGGCTTTGCAGGCGGAGGTCCTCCGAGCAGACGGTGTTGGCCGAGTCTGCGTAGAGGTGCGTCCACTCGCCCGCCCCTTCCAACGCCCCACGCACCGACTTGCGCATCGCGCCCGGCCGGCCAAGACATGCGACCCCACCGTACGGGCGCAGCACCCGCTCGACGGTGCGCCACGGCACCGCGTCGGCCCCCTCGGTGACGCTCCGGCCGGACACAACCAGATCGGCGAAGTAGTTGGGATAAGGCACCCCCGCCAGATCGGCCTGGTGGACGGTGACGCGCACGCCGTAGAGCCCGGCGGCATGGAGCATGGCGCGGGCGGCCGCAACTTTGGCGGGATCGGCATCGACCGCGTAGATCCGCAGGTTCGTGCGCCGGGCCAGCTCGAGCGCGAATTGGCCGTCGCCGGACCCCAGGTCGAGGCAGTAACCCTGCGAAAAACCGCCTTGCCGGAGGATCTCTTCGGCCGCCGCGGCGATCCCCGGTGTTGTCGCGGAAGGCGGCGATGGCGGCGCGGGAGCGAGTTCCGTGGGCGGCCCCTCGCCCTGACCGAAGCAGTGGATCGTCCCCCGGTCGGTGCCGGCCAACAGCCGCCCACCCGCCACGGCCAGCGAGTAGGCCGTTCCCTCGACTTGCCCTTTCCAGACGCTTTGGCCGGTCTCGATGTCCAGCGCCGTCACCGTGCCGTTTCCGCCAGCCAGGACCCAGTCGCCCGCGACGATCAACGACGAGGGCGGCCCGCCGGCAAGCTCGCTCGACCAGGCCGGCGTGCCCAGCACCTTGGTTTTCTTCGGGCCCTGCTTCGTGGCCACTTCGCGTTCGAGCAGCAAGCGCCGGCGGTCGATCGCGCGGAGACGGTTCCCGCTGGCGTACACGACCCATCGAGGATGGACGGCGACCTCGACGCCCGCCGTAAAGGCATGGGCGATGGCGCGCTGTTCCTTGCCAACCGCCGCGCCCAAGACCTGCTGCAACGAGCCGTCGGCGACGGCAAACAGCGTGCCGCCGTTGACGAAGTACTGATCGAATCCGGCGACTTCGGACCCGCCGGCGCCTCGGTTGGCCTGGAGATGGAAATAGCGAAACCGCCCATCGGAACGGCTGAAGGCGGCGGGCACGGCACGCCCGGTCGGCGCCAGGAGCACGTCGCCGGCCACGGCCAGCGCGCCCTGGACCGCCACGCCGCTTACCGCCCGGGCGCCCGGGTGGGG
>JANLFZ010000306.1:0-3845 GCA_024653385.1 Thermoguttaceae bacterium
CGCAAGGCTTTGCGGTGAAACAATTTATTACCCTCGCTTGCGCTTCGGGTTGGTGTGGGCCTGAGAATCAGCCCGTGGACGATACTAGACGCCAGTGGGCCTCCGGATTGGGGGGCCTGGACCTTTTTCAAGGAGATGCGACGTGGCTATTCGTGTTGGCATCAATGGGTTCGGTCGAATCGGTCGGCTGGTCTTCCGCGCGATCTGCGATCAGGGGGCCTTAGGCAAGGACATCGACGTGGTCGCCGTCAATGACATCGTTCCGGCGGACAACCTCGCGTACTTGCTCAAGTATGACTCGATCCAGGGAAGATTCGCCGGCACGGTGACCAGCGAGAAGTCGGGGCCCGGCGTCGCTGAAGACGACACCCTCGTGGTCAACGGCCGCAAGATCAAGTGCCTGGCCGTCAAGGAAGGCCCCGCCGCGCTGCCTTGGAAGGCCCTCGGCGTCGATCTGGTCGTCGAATCGACGGGTCTCTTTACCGACGCGACCAAGGCGAAGGGGCATCTGGACGCCGGCGCGAAGAAGGTCATCATTTCGGCGCCGGCCAAGGGCGAGGACATCACGATTGTGATGGGCGTCAACGAGGGCAAGTACGACCCGGCCAAGCATCACATCATCTCGAACGCAAGCTGCACGACCAACTGCCTCGCTCCCGTGGTGCATGTGCTTTTGAAGGAAGGCTTCGGGGTCGAGGAAGGTCTGATGACCACGGTCCACAGCTACACCGCCACCCAGAAGACGGTCGATGGTCCCTCGAAGAAGGACTGGAAGGGCGGCCGCAGCGCGGCAATCAACATCATTCCGTCGACCACCGGGGCGGCCAAGGCCGTGGGGCTGGCCATCCCCGAGGTCAAGGGCAAGCTCACGGGCATGGCCTTCCGCGTGCCGACGCCCACGGTCAGCGCCGTGGATCTCACGGTCCGGACGGTCAAGGAGACGAGCTACGCCGAGATCTGCGCGGCGATGAAGAAGGCGAGCGAGACCTACTTGAAAGGCATCCTTGCCTATTGCGAGGACCAGGTGGTCTCCAGCGACTTCATCCATGATCCCCACTCGAGCATTTTCGATGCCGGCAGCGGCATTGGCCTGAACAGCCGGTTCTTCAAGCTCATCAGTTGGTACGACAACGAGTGGGGCTATAGCTGCCGCACGGTCGACCTGGTCCGGCTGGTCGGCAGCAAGCTCTAGTCGGCCCGGCGCAAGGCAAAAACGCCCACGCATCGCCTCGCCCATCGGTGGGCTTACGCGCCGGTTCGGTGTCGGTAACCGCGCCCCGGCCTTTCCCGCGAAAGGCCGGGGCTAGTCCGGTCCTGGAACTGGGCCGTGTCGATCCACCACCCCGCGATTTCCGTTGTCCTTCCCGCCTTCAACGAGGCGGCGCGCCTGCCCCCGTTCCTGGAGACGGTGCGCCGCTGGTTGCAGAGTCGGTACGGCGACCGGCACGAGGTGATCGTGGTCGACGATGGGAGTTCCGATGGCTTGGCTGACCTGTTGGGTCGGCCGGAACACGGTTGGAGGCAGTTGCGCGTTATTCGTCATCCCGAGAACCGGGGCAAGGGGGCCGCGGTGCGCACCGGAATGCTGGCCGCTTGCGGCGACCTGTTGCTGTTCGCCGACGCGGACGGCGCCACCCCCATCGAGGAAGAAAGCCGATTGGCCGCCGCGATTGCCGCAGGCGCCGACGTGGCGGTGGGCTCGCGCTTGATCGCCGCTCCGGGCGCGGCGCGGTCGCGTGAGTGGTTCCGCGGGCTTTCGGGCCGGGCCTTCGCCGCCGTGGCTCGCCTCGCCCTCCGCCTGCCCGTGCGCGACACCCAGTGCGGCTTCAAGATGTTCCGCCGCGAGGCGGGACAGCGGTTGTTTTCCCTGTCCTCAGAGACCGGGTATCTCTTCGATCTCGAGATTCTCACGCTCGCCAGGCAACTCGGCTACCGGGTGGTCGAGGTCCCCGTGAGCTGGACGGAAAAGCCGGGCGGGCACTTTCATCCGACCCGGGAGTTGCCCAGGGTCTTGGCTGCCCTGTGGCGCCTGCGTAAACGGCGCAATGTCACGACGTGATCCTGTTCCTTTACGGGCCCCTGCCGCACCCTTGCCCCCGGGCCTTGCACCGGCTATGACAACGGGGTGGGGAAAAGGTCTCGATCGTCTGACCGCAGCGAAGGAGGACGCAATGTCTCGCGTCTGGCTGTCTCGGTGTTTGATTGGTGCCATGTACGCGGCATGGGTCGTTGCGTCGGCGACCGCGCAGACGCCCGGCAAGGCCAAACCCAAACTCGGCATGCAGCCCAGGATGCCGGACAACGTGCTTGTCGATCGCGACGTGGAGTACGGCCGGGCGGGCGACCGGCCGCTGTTGCTACACGTCTTGCGGCCGAAGGACCGCGGCGAGAAGCCGCTGCCGGTCGTGGTGTTCATCCACGGCGGAGCGTGGCGCGCCGGCAGCCGCGACGCGGGCATCCCGCAATTGGCCCCCTTCGTCGCCACGGGCAATTACCTAGGCGTCTCGGTCGGCTACCGGCTGACCGACGAGGCGATCTGGCCGGCCCAGATCCACGACTGCAAGGCCGCCATCCGCTGGATCCGTGCCAACGCGGCGAAGTACAACCTCGACCCGGAGAAGATCGGCGTCTGGGGCAGCTCGGCCGGCGGGCACCTGGTGAGCCTCTTGGGCACCTCCGGCGGCGTGAAAGAACTCGAAGGCGCCAACGGCTCGCCGGGCCAGTCGAGCCGCGTGACGTGCGTGGTCGACTTCTGTGGCCCCTCGGACTTTCTCGAGTTCGCCAAGTTCAAACGCACCGCCATGCCTCCGACAGCCAGTCCCCAGTCGCCCGAGTCGCTCCTGTTGGGCGGTCCTGTCTTGGAGAAGCAGGACCTGGCCCGGCAGGCCTCCCCGGTAACCTATGCCTCGGCCGACGACCCGCCCTTTCTGATTATGCACGGCACCGACGATCCGCTGGTCCCGTACAACCAAGCCGAGTTGCTCTACGCGGCGCTGAAGAAGGCGGGAGCCAAACCGTTGTTGGTCAGGATCCAGGGGGGCGGACATGGCTTCGGCGGCCCGGAGGTGAGCCAGCGCGTGCGGGCCTTCTTCGACAAGCACCTGCGTGGGCAGGACGTGACGGTTTCCGAATCGCCGATCGACGCGTCGAAGCCCGCGCCCCGCAAGGGAGCCGACGCGAAGGGCCGGGCAAAGGACACTCGGACGCGGTGACGAAAGGCGATCCGCTCCCTACAATCCTCGCCTAGAAGGACCCGGTTTGTGTAGAACAGGCCGGTTTCCGTGCATTGCTGCGAGCGAAAGAAGACTGACCATGCCCACCGAAACCATGACCTCGCGTCAGCGGGTTCTCGCCGCCCTCGAACACCGCGAACCCGACCGCGTGCCGATCGACTTAGGCGGCAACCAGACCGGCATCCACAAGTTCGCCTACCAGGCCCTACTCGAGCATCTCGGTCTGCGCGAGGAGATCGAGATCATGGACGCGGTCCAGCAGCTCGCGAGGCCCTCCGAGGCGGTGCTCGAGCGGTTCCACGTCGACACCCGCTATATCGCCGCCGGGGCCGCGGGCGATTGGAAAGGGGGTATCGTCCAGGAGCGTCGCGGCGGTCGGCTGTGGCACGACCTGGTCGACGAGTTCGGCGTGCGCTGGTCCATGCCCGACGACCAGCCGTACTACATGGACATTACCCACCACCCGCTGGCCCACGCGACGCTCGACGACGTTCGGGCCTATCCGTTTCCCAAGGGCGATGATCCCGGCCGGTTCACGGGCCTGCGCCGGCGGGCATTGGAACTGCGCAACCAGACGCCGTACGCGGTGGTCAGCGGCATCTCGGGCGTGGT
>JANLFZ010000306.1:3855-7458 GCA_024653385.1 Thermoguttaceae bacterium
TGGTCTACGAGATCTGCTGGTACATGCGGGGACTCGAGCGGTGGTTTGTCGACATGCTCGAACAGCCCGAGTTTTGCGAGGCCCTCTTGGATCGCACGCTCGAGTTCTGGCTCGACTGGTTTCGCGCGTTCCTCGACGAAGTGGGCGACCTGGTCGACGTGATCATGATCGGCGACGACCTGGCCGGCCAGAAGGGCCCGCTCTTTCGCCCCGAGTTCTACCGCCGCGTGGTCAAGCCGCGGCAGAAGCGGCTGGTCGAGTACATCCGCTCGCGGACCCGGGCGAAGATCTGGTATCACACCTGCGGGGCGTGCGCGGGCTACATTCCCGATCTGTTGGACAACGGCATCGACATCCTCAACCCGGTGCAGATCAGCGCCGCGGGCATGGAACCGGCCAGGCTCAAGGCCGAGTTCGGCGACCGGCTGGTCTTCTGGGGTGGGGCGATCGACGCCCAGCACGTGCTGCCCAGCGCCCCGCCCGAGGAAGTCCGACGGCAAGTCCGGCAGAACCTGGCGGCCTGGAAGCCCGGCGGAGGCTACGTGTTCAACAACGTCCACAACATTCAGGCGGCCGTTCCGCCCGAGAATATCGTGGCGCTGTTCGATGCCGCCTTCGAGTACGGGTTCTATTCCACCTGAGCGGGGAAGTTCTAGTCGTCGGACCCCCAACCTGGTATCATCAGGGCATGGCTGCCGCAGAATCGAAGACTGATCGTCGATCTGGTCCGCCGGCTCGGGTGCTGATTGTGGACAACGATCAGGCGCACGCCGAGGTGGTCGCCGAAAGTCTCGATCGCGTCGGGTTTTCGTGCGACGTGGCCACCTCGGGCACCGAAGGCGTCCAGAAGATCGAAACCGGCGAGTATGACGTCATCATCACGGATCTGGTGATGAACGACGTCGATGGCCTGGGGATTCTTGCCAAGGCGAAGCAGGAACTGCCCGACGCCGAGGTCATCCTGATCACGGGCCACGGGTCGATTCCGTCGGCAGTCCAAGCGATGCAGCAGGGCGCGTTCAACTACCTGCTGAAGCCGCTGGATTTGAGCCAACTCCGCGCGGTGACGGATCGCGCGGTCGAGGGCGTGCGGTTGCGGCGCACGAACGTCGAGCTTCAGCGCCGGCTCGACGAGCGGTTCGGCTTCGAGGGGGTCATCGGCGACAGTCCCCAGATGCGCGAGGTTCTCGAAAAGCTCAAACGCATCGCCCCGACCAACGCCACGGTGCTCATCCAGGGCGAGACGGGCACGGGCAAGGAGTTGGTGGCCCAGGCCATCCACCAGAACAGTCCGCGCAAGGCCAAGCCCTTCGTGGCCCTGAACTGCGCGGCCTTGAGCGAGAACATTCTCGAGAGCGAGTTGTTCGGCCACGTGAAAGGGGCGTTTACCGACGCCTCGAGCGACCGCGTGGGCAAGTTCGAGTACGCCCACGGCGGCACCCTGTTCCTCGACGAAGTGGGCGACATGCCGATGGCCACGCAGATCAAGCTCTTGCGCGTGCTCGAAAACGGCGAGATCACCCGCGTGGGCTCGAACGACCCGATCAAAGTCAACGTGCGGATCCTCTCGGCCACGAACCGGAACCTGGAAGACGCCATCGCCGCCGGCGCGTTCCGCAGCGACCTGTATCACCGGCTCAAGGTGGTGACGATCCGCCTGCCGAGCCTGCGCGAACGAAGCCAGGACGTGCCCGCGCTGATCGACCACTTCATCAAGCTTTTGGCCAAGAAGCATGGCAAGACGATCCGCGGTGTGTCGCCCTCGGCCAGGCGGCGGCTCTTGTCGTTCGACTGGCCGGGCAACGTGCGCCAACTTCGCAATGTGATCGAGAGCATGATCGTGGTCGACTACGACGGCCTGTTGGATCTCGACGATCTGCCCGACGAGATGGCCGACCGCAGCGAGCCGGCCCCGGCCGACCAGGCCACGTGCTCGCTGGCCGCGCTGGTGGGCAAGCCGCTCGAGGAACTGGAAAAGCTCTTCATCGCCGAGACGCTCAAGATGACCGGCGGCAACCGCGAAGAGGCGGCGAAGATGCTGGGCATCGGCGAGCGCACGCTGTACCGGAAACTGAAGGAGTATCAGCTATAGCCCTGTCGACGGGCGCTGGCATGAATGCTTCGACAAGTGACCCGAGCGTGGGCAGTTCGTTCTTTCGGGCATGTCTCGCCCCCCAGCCGAGCGCCATTATCGCCGTTTGTTGATTGCCCATGCCTCGCATCCATCGCCTTCCCCAGAGTCTCGTCAACAAGATTGCGGCGGGGGAGGTCGTCGAGCGCCCGGCGAGCGTCGTCAAGGAGCTGATGGAGAACGCGGCCGACGCAGGGGCCACGCGCATCGACGTGGCGGTCGAGGCCGGCGGCATGGAATTGGTCCGCGTGGTCGACAACGGCTGCGGCATGGCGGCCGAGGATCTACCCCTGGCGGTCGCCAGCCACGCGACCAGCAAGATCGCCTCGGCCGACGACCTGTTCCGCGTGCGCACGTTGGGGTTCCGCGGCGAGGCTTTGGCGTCGATTGCCGAGGTCAGCCGATTGACCCTGCGCAGCCGCACCCCCGACGCCGAGAGCGGCTCGCAGCTCGAGGTGGCCGGCGGCCAGTTCTCGGCCGTTGTGCCCTGCGGGTGTCCGGTCGGCACGACCGTCGAGGTCCGCAACTTGTTCTTCAACACGCCGGTGCGGAGGAAGTTCCTCCGCTCGGCGCAGACCGAACTGGGGCACACCAGCGAGGCGTTCCTCCGCGTGGCCCTTGCCCTGCCCGGCGTCCACTGCACGCTGCGGCACAACGACCGGCCGGTGTTCGAGCTTCCCGCGGCGGGCCAGTGGCTCGATCGGATCGGCCGGGTCTTCGGCCGGCAGTTGGCCGAGAGCCTGTTTTGGGTCGAGAGCATCGACGGCCCGGTGCGGCTTTCGGGCTATGTCGCCCACCCAAGCCAAAGCCGCAGCAACAACCGCATGCAGTACCTGTTTCTCAATGGGCGTTCGATTCGAGACCGATCGCTCCAGCACGCCTTGGGCGAGGCCTATCGGGGACTGTTGATGACGGGCCGCTACCCGATCGCCTTCCTGTTCCTCGAGATGCCGCCCGAACTGGTCGATGTGAACGTCCATCCCACGAAGCTCGAAGTGCGGTTCCAGGACGCAAGCCGGCTGTACAGCCAACTGCTCTCGGCGGTGCGAACGAAGTTCTTGAGCACCGATCTGACGACGCGGGTGCAGCCGCCGGGCCAGGCGGCCCCGTGGCCTGCGGCCGAGGACGTCGACCCCACCCAGGCGCACGACGAAGAGCACGCGGCTCGGCTGCGCCGGCAGCTCGTGGATTGGGCCAAGGGCAAGGTAGCGACGTGGGGCACTCCCGCCGGCTCCCACAGCCAAGTCGCCGCGTTCGACATGCCGTTCGCCCTGCCCACCGGCGAGTTGGAGTTGACGCGACTTGAACGGAACTGGGCGCCGGTCGGCAGCGCGGAAGACGACGAACCCATGCCGGAAGACTCCTCGGCCGTGGGCCCCGCCGCCCCCGAAGCGCCGCCCGGCGCGACGGGGCCGCTCCCTGGGTCGGCCGGCTCGCTGGGGATCGGCGCCGCGCCTCGTCCGGTTCGGGCC
>JANLFZ010000307.1:0-2093 GCA_024653385.1 Thermoguttaceae bacterium
GCGCTTCGCTTCCTTGGGTTCCATAAGATTGCCCAACTTATGGTTTTACAGGCCCCAACTCCAAGACCCAGCAGGCGCGGGGCGGCAGCGCAAGGTTCCAGGACGCCCCGGCCGCGCTCGGCATGTCCAGACGACTGCGGCCCGTCGCGTCGATCCGATGCGTCGGCGCCGGCAGCGCGCCGCGATCGTCCTGGCCGGCCCATCGCACGGCCACCTGGACCGGTTCGTCCGCGATGCTCGCCAGGGCGATCCCCACGTCGCCGTCCGGAGCGCGCCAGGCGGCGCACACCGCGGCAGGCACGGTCTTGCGGAAGGCCCGCACCCGCTCGCCCTGGCCCGCGTAGATCGACAATCGCGAGAAGTCGATCTCGATCGACGGCACGTCGAGCGCCGGGGCTCGGAGCATGGTGCCCTGGGCCAGGTACTTCAGCGCATGGCGCCGCGTGCGCGCAAGGCGCATCACGTAGTCGATTTCCTCGGCCCGATCCGCAAGATGCGAGGGCAAGAAGTTGGCGATCGTCGGCTGCTGGCCCCAGACGAACGCGCGGGCCTGTTCCAGGGCGAACTGCCGCGAGAACTTGCGATCCAATAGCGCCAGGGGCGCCTTGGGGGCATGTTCCCGAGGCCAGAGGTCGTCGTAGGGCGGCACGGTCAGGGACGAGTAGTTCCCATACAGCACCGCGTAGGGATGGTAGACCGCGTGGAACAGCGGGGCCGGTTCCCAGCCGTCGCCGATCGCCGCGTAGCGCTCGCGGCTGACCTGAAGCGTGAGCATGAGGTCGAGGTGCGGCAGCCAGGCCTCCCCACAACCCTCGCCGGCCAGGGCGATCGGCCGCGGCGCCCCGCAGCGTCGGCGCAGATCGGCGGCCAGGGCCTGGAACCCCTCGATCCAGTAGGTGCCGCCGCCGAGCGGATGCCCGTGGCTGGGGTCGTGGCAGGCCAGACTGCTGCACGCCTGGTCCATGTAGATCGCGTCGACGCCCAAGTCGCGCCACGCCTGCTCCGCCAGGCCCGCGTACTTCGCGCGCCAGAACGAGGTGCCCATGCACATCGAGGCACAGGGCTGGCGCGTGAAGGTGTTGTAGACCTCGGGCCGGATCGTTCCGTCGGGGCCTTTGACCGCGAAGCGGGACGCGTTCTCGTCGGTCCAGCTCCGCGTGGTCATGCCCCACAGACGCTGGTTCATGTACACCATCGCGTGCAGCCCGCCGCGATGTGCCTCGGCCAAGGCGCGGCGGAATGCTTCGGCCCCTTCGCGCGGCGGAAGGTACTCGGGAAAACCCGTGTCGTACGGGCACCCGTGCCACCAGTGCCAGAACACGCTCACCGGCAGACCGAGTTCCCGGCGCAAGGTGTCGGCCGGGGCAAGCACCTGCGGCGAACGTCCGCGATTCCACACCCACAGGGCAGTGTCCTCGACCCATGGGGGCACGAGTCCCCGGGCGAGCCGGCTTTGGCGAGTCCAGGGTTGCTCGATGGCCCAGGCTCGATATCGCTTGGCTGCCGTGAACCAATCGCCGCAAAACGCGCCCAGGCACACATGGTAACCGAGCGTCCAGCGGTCGCCGGTCGCAGCCTGCTGCTCGGGCCAGTGCAACACCTCCAGGTGGACCTGCTTGTCGGTGCCGCTCCAGACGGCCATGCCCTTGCGGCGCGCCTTCGTGTCGTCGCAGGCCACGTACAGCCCGGGACCGTCCTGGCGATACCAGGCCATCCACTGCATCGACAGCTCGCCGGGATAGTGCCACGCGAGGCGCCGCCCTTGGCCGGCGGTCAGGCTCTTGCGCGGATCGGCGGCCACTTCGCCCATCCAGTGGGGAACGGCCAGGCGCTCGTTGTCCTGCCGGGCGATAGCCGGCACGATGGGAAAGTGGATTTCCTGGGGCACGAGTCCGGCCGGGTTACGGACCGCAAAGTCCCAGTCGCTCGTCACCCCCTGCCGGTCGAGGCCGACAACGACCTCGATGGCCAGGTCGGGCGCCGAGGCGAGGCCGAATCCGCTCCAGACGAGCCGAAGGACTCGCTTCTCTTGCGTATCGGCAAGGTCGGCGCGAAACGCCTTGGCGTGACGCGGTGAAAGGTCGACGGTATTC
>JANLFZ010000307.1:2103-7449 GCA_024653385.1 Thermoguttaceae bacterium
GCCCAACCGGCGCGGAGGCCGGGTCGAGGTGGTCGTGGTTCGCGGCAGCATCGTGGATCTGCCGCAAGCTACCGTCTCGGCCATCGAAGTCCAGACGCACGTCCTTGCCGACCAGCGAGACGATCGGGGGCGGGCCCGAGGGCGCCGCAGCCGAAAGCGGTCGTTCGGCTACCCACGAGACACACGAGACGACAAGCGCCAGCGCCATGCTCCATCGCCGCGCGAGGAACCGTCCCGGCCGGTCGAACGTCATGGGCCCCCCCTTCTCGAAGGCATCAGGCGAGAGTGAACTACCGATTTCTCGAGGCGCGGACGTCTTCCCCGCCCGTCAAGAGGCGGACAAGACGCCCGCGCTTCGCGTTTTCAATCTCGCATGTTGGCTGCCCGGCGTCTACCCGGGGAAGGCCGGGCGCGCCAACCCACCGAAGCGGCGGTCGCGCGAGGCGAACGAGCGGATCGCCGCGTGGAGTTGCTGTTCGTCGAAGTCGGGCCAACAGAGGTCGGTCACCCAGAGTTCCGCGTAGCTGATCTGCCACAAGAGGAAGTTGCTCACGCGCATTTCGCTGGCGGTGCGGATGAGCAAGTCGGGGTCGGGCATGCCCGAGGTGTACAGGTGCGCGGAGACGACCGCTTCGGTGACCTGATCGGGCTGAAGTTCGCCGGCCTGGACGCGCCGCGTAATGGCCCGCACCGCGTCGACCAGCTCCGCGCGGCCGCCGTAGTTGATCGCCAGGCAGAGGGTCAGGCCGGTGTTGTCGCGGCTCATGGCGACCGTCTTGTCCATCTCGCGCAGGGCGTCGGCGGGGATGCCCTCGCGCCGGCCGATCACGGCCAGGCGGATGTTCCGGTCGCGGATGGTCCCGCGTTCTTCGACCATGTACTGCTCGAGCAGGCGCATGAGGAAATCCAATTCCTCTTGCGGACGCTTCCAGTTCTCGCTCGAGAGGCAGTAGAGCGTCAGTTGTTCGATGCCAAGCCGGGAACACTCCGCCGTGACGCGGCGGACGCTGGCCACGCCGCGTCGATGGCCCTCGATGCGCGGGAGGCCACGGCGCTGCGCCCAACGGCCGTTCCCGTCCATGATCACCGCGATGTGCCGTGGCCGCCGCTGTTTGGGAACATCGCTCAGGTCGTCGGGAAGTGGGAGGGGCGGTTCAGCCATGGCCGGACGCGGGTCAACTCCGCACCAAGATCGTTTGCTGCCGATCCGGTCCCACGGAGACGATTTCGATGGGCCGACCCACCAGGCGGCTGAGCCGCTCGAGATAGGCGCGGCATTTCGTGGGCAGATCGTGGTAGCGGCGCACGTCGCTGATCTCCTGCTGCCAGCCAGGCAGCGTCTCGTAGATCGGCTCGACGCGCCGCAAGTCGTCGGCATGGCTGGGGAAGTCGGTCGTGCGCCGGCCGTCGAGTTCGTAGGCCACGCAGATCTTCAGTTCGGGCAGTTCGCAGAGTACATCGAGGAGCATGACGGCCAGCACGTCGGCGCCGCTGAGCCGGGCGGTGTACCGGGCCGCCACCGCGTCGAACCACCCGCACCGCCGGGGGCGCCGCGTCACCGTGCCGTATTCGTTGCCGCGCCGGCGGATATGGTCGCCCGTCTCGTTGTCCTGCTCGGTCGGAAACGGCCCTCCGCCTACGCGCGTGGTGTACGCCTTGACGACGCCGATTACCCGGTTGATGTAGCGACCCGGCACCCCCGAGCCGCTCGACACGCCCACCCCCGAGCTGTTGCTGCTGGTGACGAAGGGGAAGGTGCCGTGATCCACGTCGAGCAAGGCCCCTTGGGCCCCTTCGAAAAGGATGCGCTGGCCGGCCTCGGCCGCGTCGAGCAAGAAGGCCGTGGTGTCGGCCACGTGCGGGCGCAGACGGTCGGCATAGGCGCGGTACTGGGTGTAAATCGCCTCGGCATCGAGGGTCGCGGGGGCTTGGGCGTCCTGAAAACCGGCCAGCATGGCGTTCTTCGCCCGGGTGATTTGCTCCACCCGTTGCCGAAAGTCGTCGCGATAGAGATCGCCCAGGCGCACCGCCCATGACCGGCCCACCTTGTCGCGGTAGCACGGGCCGATGCCGCGCAGCGTGGTTCCGATTGCCTCGCCGCCGGCGCATCGCTCGTTCAGTAGCCGGTCCTCCTCGAAGTGCCACGGGAAGATCACGTGGGCGCGGTCGCTGATCAAGAGGTTCTTGCCCACCGTGACGCCGCGGGACCCGAGCTGCTCGATTTCGTCCAGCAGACTCGCTGGATTGACGACCACGCCTGCCGCCACCACGCACTGCACCTGCGGCCGGAAGATCCCGCTGGGAATGAGCGACAACTTGAAGGTTTGCCCCCCCGTCACCACGGTGTGCCCGGCGTTCGCCCCCCCCTGATAGCGAACGACGATGTCGTGCTGCTCCGTAAGCAGGTCCACGATCTTGCCCTTGGCCTCGTCTCCCCATTGGAGGCCGATTACGCTGGTTCCTGGCACGACACAAACCCTCCACACCGGTCCCGGCCGCCCAGCCGAATCGGGCGACCACTTCCCAAGCAAATGAGTCTAACAGGGCGCGCGGGGGATCGTCAAGCGCGCCGCAGCGGGGGGCCACGCCCGAAGGAAACAGTTTCCTTTTCGCGCTCCCTGGCCGCGAAAATCGAGACAGTCCCCGTGAGCGGTACCCCGGCGACTCCCACCACGTTGACACCGGGCCGGCCATCCTCGACAATCGACGGTCCCGCCTGTTTTCCTGACCGGTTTGTTGGGAGATGCCGATGTCCTGCCTCTTCGTCCTACCGCTGGTTCTCGTGGGCGCGGCCGGCCAATCCGCGACGCAGATCAACCCCGTCCCCCGTGCCAGGCTCGCCGAGGTCGAGATCGCCCGATGGGATTTCGACAAGACAACCGATGGTTGGACGGCCGAACACCAGTGCACGCTGGCGGCCGAAGGGGGGCTCTTGAAAATCAAGACGCAAGGCCATGACCCGTACTTCCATCGGCCGGTCGATCTGCCGGGCGGCGAGCTGGTCTTGCAGATGCGGGTTCGTTGCCGAGCCGAAGGCGGGGGCCAGGTGTTCTGGACAACCGACCGCGCGCCCGGCCGCAGCCCCGCGCAATCGCAGAGCTTCTCCCTCAAGCACGACGGAACCTGGCAGGAGTGCGAGGCCGTCTTCTCGGCCCCGGGCAGGCTCCGCGACCTGCGTCTGGATCCGGGGACCGGCACGGGCGAGGTCGAAATCGACTGGATTCGGCTGGCGCGCCGGCCGTTGCATCCGCTGGAGATCGAAGCCGTAAGCGCCGACGGCCCGCAGGCGCGCTTCGTAGTGCGCAACCACGCCGACGAGCCGATCGAATTCTCGGCGTTCGGCAAATCATACAAGGCGCCGGCCCAGGCCAGCGTCACGGTCGAGCAGCCGACCGACGCCGCCAAGCCCATGGAGGCGATCACCATCGAGGTCGCGGCCAAGGGGCGCGACCTGCCGCCGGTCCGCCGGACGATCTTCGTCGTCCATCCCGAGGCCAAGGGCGATTGGCTCTCCCGGCCGCTGGGCGACTTCACCCTGGAGGTTGCCCGCGACGGCTCGACCGCCCGCGTTCGCCGCGGGGAAGTGGTGGCCGCGGTGCTGGCTCCGACGGTGCACTGCGAGGGGAAAGTGCCCGCGCTGCGTCTGACGCAAGAGACGCCTTCGCTTTGCTTCGAGGGCGACGGCGCGAGGCTTTCGATTTCGACCGCCGGCAAGGAGGTCTCGATTTCGATTGTCGCGGCCAAACCGTGCGAAGGCCCCGTCGTGCGCGCGCTGGGCGCGTTCCAAGGGGGCGTGCTGGCGGGCGTCGAGTACCTGGGTAGGGGCGATGCCAGCTCATCGCCCTTGGATGCCAATCCACCCAAGCACCTGCGCTATGCCCCCGACCCGCTGCACATGACGCTGCCCTTGGCGTCGCTCGTATCCGATCGGGCAGCCGTGGCGATGACCTGGACCGACATGGCGCTACAGCCCCTTTACGCCACGCCGAACTTCTTCGACGGCACGAGCGACCACCGCATGGCCTTGCGCGGCACGAAGATCGAGGCGACCCTGTTGGTCGACCGTTTGCCGGTCGAGGAGACGATCGCCTGGGCCGTGGCAAAGCACGGCTTGCCTCCGCTGCCCAAGCCGCCGCGCACGGTCGAAGCGCAGTGGGCCCTGTGCCTGAAGGCCCTCGGCGGTCCGCCCCTGAAGACCGAGGCCGGCTGGGGCCACTGCGCCGAGGACCACTGGCCGCGCCATCCGTTTGCCGACATGGGTTCGACGATCTGGCGACTGACGGGGAAGATTCCCGAGATGCCGCGGTTGGTGCCGGGCGGATCGCACGTGACGAACGAGTCGATCTACTTTGTGACCGGCCGCGCGGCCGAGTGGAAGGCCCGCCACGAACAGCAGGTGAGGGGCCTCATCGCCCAGCAGCGGCCCGACGGCTCGTACCGCTACAACGGCCCGTTCGCCAAGGGACACTTCGAGGACACGGCCAACGGCGTGTGCGCCAGGCCGGCGGCCCTGTTGTTGGAGTACGCGCGGTTGACGGGCGACCCCAAGGCGCTGGAGGCCGGCCTGCGCACGCTCGATTACATGAAGCGGTTCGACGTGCCCCGCGGCGCCCAGGTCTGGGAGATTCCGCTCCACACGCCCGACCAGTTGGCCTCGGCGTATGGCGTTTGGGCCTACGTGCGCGGCTTCGAGCTTTCGGGCAAGAAGGAGTACCTGGCCGAGGCGCGGCGTTGGGCCCTTTCGGGCATACCGTTCGTGTACCTGTGGGGACGCTACCCGATCATGCTCTACGCCACGCCCCCGGTCTTCGGCGCCACGAACTGGGAGGCCCCGATGTGGATCGGGCTGCCGGTGCAGTGGGTCGGCGGCGTCTACGCCTATGCCCTGACCATGCTCGCCCCGCACGACAAGTCGGTCGATTGGAACCACCTGGCCCGCGGCATCCTCATCTCGGCCGAACAGCAGCAGTATCCCGACGGTCCCTGGGCCGGGTTGCTGCCCGATTCGGTGACGCTCGCCACCCAGACGCGCAACCCGTGGCGAATCAACCCCTGCGCCCTGGTCAGCCTGCGCCTGGTGCTCGACGGCCAGGTCGACTACCTCGCGGTCGCCACCGAGGGGAAGCACCGCGTGGCCGCTCCCTTCCCGGTGACGATTCGCGACGGCCACGCGGTGATTCGAGGTCAGGCCGGACTGAAGTACCAGGTTCTCGTCGACGGGCGCATCGTCGACGTGGTCTCGCTGGGAGAAGACCGGGTCGAGCTGCCCTAAGGGCCTGTAAGACTCTAACTTGGGCAATCTTATGGAACCCAAGGAAGCGAAGCGCCCTTGGGTTCCATAAACAA
>JANLFZ010000308.1 GCA_024653385.1 Thermoguttaceae bacterium
GCTTCGCTTCCTTGGGTTCCATAAGATTGCCCAACTTATTGTTTTACAGGCCCTTGGCGATCATGCGTTCGAACATCTCTCGCTGTTCGACGAGAGCCGCGACCAGGTCCTTGGGCGTATCATGGGCTTCCATGAGCACCCAGCCTTGATAGTCCGTCTTGATGAGCAGACGGATCAGGTCTTGGAACGGGTAGTCCTTGCTCTCCAGCCGGCGCACATGGACCGTGGCCCCGAAGCGTTTCCGCACGAGGTTGAAGTTCGCTTCGAGGCCCTCGCCCTGGAGGTCGGCGCCGTTGGAGTTCCAGCACACCGTGGCATTGGGGTGGTCGGCCACGTCCATGATCCGTTTCATGATCGGCAGGGGCGAGCAGGCGCCGTGGACCTCGAGGCGGACTTGTTGTCCGTAGTCGGCCCCGAACGCCGCGACCGTATTCATCGCCTTGCCGATCTGCTCGATCGTCTTTTCTTGCGGGACGCTCTTGGGCAGGTCGTTGGGGCGAACCTTCACGCCGCTACCGCCCACGTCGTGACTGAGCTTGATGAATGCCTTGGTTTGCTCGATGGCCTTGGCCAGCGCCTTGGGGTCCGGGTGGTGGAAGGCCTCGGCGCTGCCGAGCCCCACCAACTTGACCGGGCTGTCGGCAAATCGCTTCTTGACCTCGGCCCGCTGGGCGGCGCTAAGCGTCGGCTCGACCTTGTGCGCTCGCTCGGTCCGCAGCTCGACCCCCAACACCTTGGCCTCGGCAAGCAAGCGAAGCAAGCTGGGCAGGTCCTCGTCCTTGCCCCAGATGTAGGTGACCATGCCGAAGGACAGGTTTGCCCCCCGGGTGTCGGCAGCCTGGGCAATTTGTCGCGCCAAGGGCGAAGCCAGCACCGCGGCAGCGCCGAGACCAAGAGGCGTCTTCAGGAAATCGCGTCGGGTAGAACGAAACATCGGCGTTCCTTTCGTGCAAGAATCAGGGCAAGCCGGGCCAACGGCCCTTCCCATTGTGCATCGCCCGCCAAGCGCACGCAACCGCTGTGCGTGCCTGCTGTTGGTTGGAGCCGAAGGCTTCCGGCGGCGCTGGACGCCGTTGGACCCAAGAAAAACGCGAGGCGGGCCGCGGAAGCGTCCGCCACCCGCCTCGACATGCTTCTTGCCCGTTGGTTACTGCGTCGCCTTCGCCTGCTCCTTCTCGGCCGGGAGGGCTTCGATCACGATGGGCAGCGTCGCCTCCAACTTGCCATAGAGGTCGAGCGTATCATACGAAATCGTCGCGACGAACGTCTCTTGCTTGCCGTTGATCTTCAGATCCTTCGGTACTCGCCACGAGTACCCACATGTCCCCCCTCAGCCAAAGGGCATTCGCCCCTGGGCTACTTCTTCGCCGGCCGCGTTGCGGATGACGATCTGGGGATCGAGCCGGGCGTACTCGGGTACGGTGACTTCCTCACCACCCAGCCGGTACTTCAGATCGCCGGTCTTCTTGGTCGTGTCCCAAAGGCCCGTGATCATGATCTTCTGCCAGGGCTCCGAGAGCATCGCGCGGATGGCCACTTGGCCCCCCGGCTTGAAGGACTGATTCTTGGGCGGGCCCAGGAAGACCACCTCGGGCTTGCCCGAAAACTCCAGCACGCAGGGCTTGTCCTTGCGCACCTGCACCGAGAAGGCCGGTGACTTCGAGCTAACCGCCGGCAAGTAATCGGTCGACGGCCGGCACGCAAACCGTAACCGCCCGTACTGGATGGTCAGCGAGACGGGCTGGTAGTCGCCGACGGGTACTTTGTACTGGCGCGGGAGCGTCTTGGGGGGCACCAAGGTGGGCTCGCCCAACGGAACCGTGCCCTGTTTCGACACGAGGGTTCCCACCATCCCGAGGTCGGTAATCGTGCGCCCGCCGGGACCGACTTCGAGGATCCCCATGTCGCCCCGGTAGGGTTGGAGCGTCAGCTTGTCGCCGGTGGGGCTGGCGCTGAGCGTGGCCAGTTGCCCGTCGATCCAACGGAAGTCGCCCAGGCTGCCCGGGCGCAAGAGCCGCAACGCGCTTGTGGCCGGTGCGACCGGATACAGTTCGAGCTGCACCAGGGGGCTATCGTAGCGGCCGGTAATGGTCCGCGACTGGGTCAGCAAGGCCACGTACTCCTCACCCCCGAGCTTGATCTTCCCCTTGCGCATCGTCGCGGGGATGAACATCAAGATCCCTTGGTCGCGGGTGACGGAGGCCAGCCACGGAACGATCCGAAACGGCTTCTCGCCCAACGGCGGGCCGAAGTCGAACGGCACCTCCAAGGCGTCGAACACCTGCGGCAGAATCGGGCTCCCGGGACCAAAGGGGTCGGCCTCTCGGCTCGTCTTGAAAGGCGACTGTTTGGCGAGTTCGACGACCCCGTCGTTGGTCAGATCGAGGTCGCCGTTGCGGTCGAAGTAGAGGCGGTCGAACTTCGCCGCCGGGTTGCTCACGATCGCTCGCGACGTGCGCTTCTTGACGCCGGCCTTCGCAGCCTCCTCCTCGCCGCTGTCTTTCGTCGCCTCCTTGGCGGGTTCCTTCGTCGTGCCGGGCGGAGACTCTTCGCCCGACGCGTCAAGCACGAAGTAATACGTCTTTCCCGACTTGGGATCGAGCGGATCGCCCCCGAAGCTTACGGCCCCGTATAGCGGGCGCTGGGCCTTGAGCTTGGGATAGGCCTTCACCTCCTTGCTGGGCGAGGCACTGCACCGGGCGTACGGCCCGCGCGGAATCGGATACCGGCCCGGCGTGTCCTTGCCGAACTCGAAGGCCGACACCTCTTCCATCGTGAAGACCACCGGCCCCTTAAGCGCGGCCTTCTTTTTCTTGGCCGGGGCTTTTTGCTTGGCCCCCGCCTTTTTGGCCGGGCCGTCTGGCTCTGCCGCGCGGGCGGGGGGGCCCAACGCCAACATCGTCAGGACGAGTCCGGCAATCAGCCAGATCTTCCTCATCATCACCTCCTTCTACCAGCGGGGGCATCTCGCCACGGCGGGTCCCAACGTCTTCTGAGAACTGCTGTCCCGCATTGCCCGAAGAACGTGCGGGAAACCCGAGCGAAGCATCGCCCAACGGAACGAGCCCCAGCGCCTTGCGGCCGGGGCAATAGAGAACTTCGCGGATCGCATGGCACTCGACACGAGTGCCCAAGAAACGGCTCAGCGGAACTGCGACCGCCGCTGAGGTGCGCTGCCGGCCCACGGGACATCACGGACCCGCCGCGCCCAAGGTTGCCCAACGCCACCCGTTGGAACCCCATGCGTTGCGGGCCGTCGATCTCGAAAACACGCCGTCACGTTGGCCATTCCGCGCTATTACCCAACCGGTCCGGCGAGCAATCGCCCGCCCCAACCCGTCGGATCACGACCGCTAGTCTAGTCGATTGCCGCAGTGTTCACAAGCACCCTGGGCCGTGGAGAACAAGGCCGGGTGGGGCGGCTTGCCAAACGCCTTCAGGGGGGCTATAAACGGGGTCTTCCGATTGCCGGGAAAAAAGGACCGGGAGCAGGGCAACCGCTGCTGGGGACTTTGCCGATTTTCGCGGCGAATAACCGCAAGAACGGGACCGCCCCTTTTGGGCCCCCCGATCCTGGCGACCACGCGAAACTCGAGTACAGGGAGTCGAACATGGCGGCTGATTATCGGTTCTCGTTCGGTCCGTGGAACATTCACGAGGGGGCCGATCCGTTCGGGCCCGCGGTGCGGCCGAGGATCGAATTCGCCAAGAAGCTGGCGATGTACAAGCAACTCGGGTTCGACGCGGTGCAGTTCCACGACGACGACGCCGTGCCCGACCTCGAGGGCCTCTCGCCCGCGGAGATCACCAAGAAGGCCGCCGAGGTGAAGAAGATGCTCGATGGCGAGGGGCTGGTGGCCGAGTTCGTCGCCCCGCGGCTCTGGGAAAATCCCAAGGGGATTGACGGGGGATACACGTCGAACTGCCCCGAATGCCGCCGGTGGGCCGTCGAACGCACGTTCCGCGCGGTCGACATCGCCAATGCCCTCGGCACCAACATGCTCGTGTTCTGGCTGGCGCGCGAGGGCACCTATGTGCGCGAGTCCAAGAACGCGATCCAAGCCCACCAGCACCTGGTCGACGCGATGAACCAGGTGCTCCAGTACGACAAGAAGATCACGATCGCCATCGAGCCCAAGCCCAACGAGCCGATGGACCATGCGTATTTGCCCACGATCGGACACGCCTTGGCGATCGCCGCGCGCACGGTCGACCCCAGCCGGGTCGGCGGGTTGATCGAGACGGCCCATGCCCTGTTGGCGGGACTCGATCCGTCGGACGAGATGGCGTTTGCACTGTCGATGGGCAAGCTCTGGAGCGTCCACCTGAACGACCAGAACGGCCTGAAGTTCGACCAGGACAAGACGTTCGGCGCGGCGAACCTCCGCGCGGCGTATAACCAGGTGCGGGTGCTCGAGCTGGGAGGCTATCCTGCCACCGGCCGGTTCGTGGGCCTCGACGTGAAGGCCATGCGCACGCAGAAGGCCGAGTCCGCCACCCGGCATCTGGCCAACTCGCGGACGATCTTCCTCGCGCTGGTCGAAAAAGTCCGCTCGTTCCCCAAGGATGTCGAACGCCAGTGCATTGCCGACCGCGACTACGAGGCCCTCGAACTAGCCGTGATCCAGCACCTGCTGGGCAAGTAGGGATTACGGCAATCGTTCACGTGCGTGCCCCCGGGGCACGCTCACGGATCATGGTGCCTGCGAGGCCGTCGTTCGGAAGGAGACTCCCATGCAGCGGCACGGTTGGGTCATCGGCCTATGTCCCGAAAAGGTCGAGGAGTACAAACGCCTGCACGCGGCGGTCTGGCCGGGCGTGCTCCGGATGATCAAGGAGTGCCACATCCAGAACTACTCGATCTACTTGCGCCAGATCGAGGGCAAGCCGTACCTGTTCAGCTACCTCGAGTACACGGGCGACGATTTCGACGCCGACATGGCCCGCATGGCTGCCGACCCGACCACGCAGGCGTGGTGGGACCACTGCAAACCCTGCCAGGTGCCGCTACCGGATCGCGCCCCGGGCGAATGGTGGGCGACCATGGACGAGGTGTTCCACCTCGACTGACAGGTCCCTCCCTCGATCCGCACGATCCCTGCGACCGCGGGGCGCGGCGGTCATTGGGTGCCGCTGTCTCGCGGACACGAGCCGTGAGGGCACGCCTCTTGGGCCGGGTAGCCCATCAATTGCAGCCACCGCTGGGCTGCCGCCTCCCATCGCCGCGCTGCCTGGAGGTCGCCCTTGCGCTGGAGTTCGCGCGCGAGATACAGACAGCGTATCGCGTCCACTGCCGAGAGGATCTCGATTTCCTGTTCGTCTTGCTTGTTCTCGTTCATGACCTGTGGCGAGCTGTACATGCCGTGATCGGCGAGCCCCTTGGACCTCGCCAAGGTCAGGGCCGCACCCTCGAGACTCGTTTATCTACACCGTAAATTGAGCCTCCCTGTCATGATTCTGAAACCGTGAAGCCGGCGGACCGCAAGTACTTTGCACCACAAGAGTTGCGACGAGATCGCCAAACTTGGTTGCTTCAGCCCGCTACTCGCGGGGAGGCAAGCCTTCTGGAGGCACGGGTAGATTGGCCTGCCAGAGCCGAATCGCGCCGTTCATTTCGCCCGTGGCGATCGCCTTGCCGTCGGGATGGAACGCCACGGCACCAGCCACGCCGGCGTCGCGGCAGAGTGTCAGCACGGCTTGGCCCGTCGGAACTTCCCACAGCGCGATGTCGCGCTGCCTGG
The DNA here is from genome assembly GCA_024653385.1 of Thermoguttaceae bacterium. GTDB lineage: Bacteria > Planctomycetota > Planctomycetia > Pirellulales > Thermoguttaceae > JANLFZ01. The sequence goes on from JANLFZ010000308.1 coordinate 5,742, forward strand.
TGACGGTGACGAGCCGGCTGCCGTCGGGTGAAAACACGACGCGCGTGCGTTGGTCTGGGTCCGAGACCCTGAAGCTTGCCCGGCTCGACCCGCGGGCGGCATCGAGGATTTGAACCGATCCGTCAGCGTGCGCGACCGCCACGTACTCCCCGTCGGGGCTGAAGGCCACGTGCTCGACCGCGGCCGGGCAATCCGCGCGGCGCCACAACTCGGTCGCCGCGACCGCGTCCCAAACGGCCACGAGGTGGTCCTGAGTGCCCACAGCCAATCGCTTGCCCGAGGGGTCGAAAGCGAGGGTGTTTGCGGTCCGGCCGGTCTCTCCCAATGCCGGGATGACGTCGCCGGTTTGCGGATCCCAGAGGAGCACCGGATTGCCGCGCGAGGCCGAGGCGATCCAGCGGCCCTCGGGATGAAAGGCCACGGCACGCACCGGCCGATCGTGTCTGGCAAAGCGTTGTCGCTCGGAGCCGCTCTCCGCATGGACCAGCCGCACCGTGCCGTCGATGCCGGCCACGGCGAGCTGCTGGCCGTCGGGCGAAAAGGCCAGGGCCGAGGCGCGGTCGCCAACCATGGGCAAGAGCCAGAGGTTGACGCCGTTCGATGCGTTCCACATGCCGACCTTGCCGTCGGCAAAGCAGGCTGCCAGAAGCCCGCTCCGCGGCGCAAAACCCAAGTCGGTTACCTCCGACCCGCCGCCGCGCAAGGCGATGGCCCCCTGGTCCACGGTGGTGTCCCACAGATGGGCCGTGTGGTCGGTGTCGGTGGATACCAAGAACTGGCCGTCGGGGCTGAAGCCGAGGTGATCGGCCTCCCAGAATCGCCGCGCGCGGAAGACCCGCAGTTCCTGGCCGGAAGCCACGCTCCAGATGCGAACCGTGTCGTCCGATGCCACACTGGCGATCCGCTCGGCCTTGGGATCGAAGGCCAGAGGAGTTCTCTCGGCCACCGGGCCGGCAATGAATTGGACGCGGCGAGGCGGAGAACCGGTCCAGATGCGGATCGGCCCCAGCGGTTCGGCCGCGGCCAACAGGGCGCCGTCGGGCGAAAACGCCAGGACCGAGGGCGCGACCCCGGCGCTGGGCACTTCGTCGAGCCTCTTCCCCGACCGGTAATCCCAGATCGTCAGGCTGGACTGGCTTGCGCGCATCGCCGAGACCGCGACCCGGCTCCCCACGGGCGAGACCGCCACGGCGCGGATCTGGCCGAGTTGCGGAGAGAAGTCGCCGATCTGTTGGCCGGTTTCCACGTCCCATGCGTAGACGACACGGTCGCGATCGACCGCGAGGACCGTCTTGCCGTCGCGGCTGAACAAGGTCTCCACCGGATCTCGCCGGAGATGGCCTAACAGCCGCAAAGCCGCACCATCGTGCGCATTCCATAGCCGCACCGAGCGGTCCCTGGTGCAACCCGAGACGACCGTGTGGCCGTCGGGCGAGACATCCACCGGGGAAATCCAACTCGTGGGGCCGGGGAAGTTGAAGAGGTTCTCGTACGTCGTGGCGTCGAACACCTTGATCGTCGGCTCTCCGCCGCCGGCGGCGTAGATGTATGGGCCGTCGAGACTGTAGCGCACCGTGGGCCCGACGTTCAGGATCACCCGCCGGGGCGTGGCCAACAACCCTCGCAAGTAACGCCATTCGAATCGCCTCATGCGTTCCGGGCACTCGTCGAGGAGGATGCGGGCCTGGCGGCGATTATTGTCGAG
>JANLFZ010000029.1:0-3905 GCA_024653385.1 Thermoguttaceae bacterium
GTCCGGAACACGCCGCGTTTCTTCCAGACGTACAACTGGAAGCCGCGGAGCGAGCCGCCGGGATGCGTCTCGGCCAGGTTGGTCATCAAGAGGAACTTGCTGTAGGCATCTCTCAGGGCCGCCGGGTCCGAGCCGCTCTGTTGCAGTTCCCAGATGCGGGTGAGGAGGTCCGCGAATACGGCACGTTCGGTAATCAGGCCTTCGGTGCCCAGACGCGATTCGTAGAGCCAGCCGAGCCCGCCGCGGGCGCTGAAGACGCGCCGGATGGGCGGGCGCGCTTGCAGCAGGGCGCGCGTGCGAGGAATGACGGGAGCCGCCTCCTCCTTGATGTATCCGAAGTGCGGATACGTCCTGGCCAGTTCGACGAGGAGTTGCACCGAGGGCACGGGCCCCTTGTAGGCGACGCCGCCGGTGGTCTGAAGGATCACGGGCCGGCGCGCGACGGCCGCCAGCGCGCGCCAGTATTGGCGCAGATCGTCTTCGGTTCTGCCCGAGTCCGGCGGCCGCGAGATGATCGCCGCCGGCGCCAGCTTCTCGGCGTGCCGCGCGAAGACGAGCATTTCGTCCGTGTCCTTGCCCTGGACGCCGAGGCATAGCGCCGTGCGAAGATGGCGAGCCGTCTTGGCCAGCACCTCCATCCCCTGGAGCTTCTCGTCGGTGGTCAGCAGATCGACGCTGTCGCCCGACTGCGGCCAGATCATGCCCGGACATCCGCACCAATCGACGAAGCGGGCCTGGTTGGCCAGCGTCTCGAAGTCGACCGCGCCCGAGGCCGTGAAGGGGGTCGACAGGATCGGGAACGGCCCACGGATGGTCGAGGCTGCACCGGCCGCGCCGACCTTCGGCCTGGCGGGAAGCTCGCTAGCGCGGAGGGCCGTCTCGGCCACGAGCCCCGATGCCCCGGCCATCGCTGCCCCGAGCAGACTTCTTCTGGTCATGTGCCGCCGGATGGTCATGACGGTCCTCGGGTGATACGTGGCGACGGATCGCGTGGCACGGCGCCGGGCTTTGGCCCGCGGATCGGGGCATCGAATGTCACGCTCGGCCGGTCGGTCCACCGCTTTTCGCGATAGTTGTACGGCATGGCCACCAGCCGGTCCGGCCCGATCCGCACGACCATCACCTCGCCCGTGCCGTTGGGGGCCGGCGACGGAAGCTGAAGGAATCGCACGTCGCGGTAGAGGTCGGCCTTCGACTTATGGTAGTGCCCGCCAAGCACGAGCACGACGTTCGCGGTCCCGATCGCCTCGACCACTTCGTCGCGATTGGTCATCGCGTCGAAGCAGAGATGGGCTGCCACGACCACGGGCGTGCCCTCGGGCAGCCTGGCCAGGCTCTTGCGGAGGAAATCGAGCGCTTCCTTGCGGATGGGCTGGGCCGGGTTGTCGAGGTTGTCGTCGAACTGGGAGTACAGCGCCACGAAATGGACCCCACGGCAATCGAACGTGTACGAAAGGCTGCCGTGCCGCTGGGTGATCCATTTCGAGAGCGTGTCGCTGGGCGATTTGCCGCCCGTGTCGTGGTTGCCGAGAATGTCGTAAGCCGGGAACTTCAGCCGCTTGGTGATCAGTTCGTCGTAGGTGTTCTTGGCGGCTCGGGTAGGCCACTCGGTGACGTCGCCGCAGCCGAAGACGAAGGCCGGCGCGGCGACGACTCCGCCGATCCGCTGGGGGTACGTCGTGCCGGGCAGGGAGTTCATCGCGTCGATCGCCGGCACGAGGTGCTTGGCGTCGCCGCTGGTCTGGACGTGCTGGTCGGACCAGCCGAAGAAGGTCAGTCCGTCGTCGGCACGGACGACTCCGCAAACGGCCAGCACCACGGCCAGGCCGGCAAATCGCTTCCCACGACTCATGTCGGTAATCTCCCGGCGCGCCCCGCTTGGCGTTCTTGGTCAGGCAACGATTCTAACTCGCCGCCGACAGCTTTTCCATGCGCCGGAGCGTGTCGTCGACTTCCTCCGGTTTGAGCATGCCGACGGTGATGGCGTCGACCAGGCCGTTGGTGAACACGTACCTGAGCGAGGCGTCCTTTTCGTTCGGCTTGACGAGCTTCCCGGCGCCGAAGATCTTCATGCCGACGACGGCCTTGCCGTTAGCCCGGGCGGTCTTGAGCACGCCCGAGACCTCCTCGACCGAGGCATCGCAGGCGTACTCCTGGCCGCCCTTGTGGTTGATGCGGGCGAAGATCACGTCGACCCAGGGGTGCGACGCGGCGACGCGCAGAGCGCCCAGGTCGTGGCACGAAACGCCCACCGCCCGCACCACGCCCTTTTGTTTCAGATCGGACAAGTCGTCGCGGATGCGGGCGTACTCGGTGGGCCAGCGGTCGTTCTGCATGCAGTGGATGAGGCAGACGTCGATCTGCTCGACGCCCAGCTCGCGCCGGAAGCGGTCGATCTCTTCTTTCGCGCCGCCGGAGGGGGTAACCCAACTCTCCTTGCGCGGCCACAGCTTGGTCAACAGCGCGAAGCGGTCGCGCGGCAGACCGCGGATGACGTCCTTGACGAACTCGTGCGAGCCGTAGAGGTCGGCCATGTCGATGAACCGGATGCCCTGGTCCAGGCTGCGCCGCAGCAACCGATCGAAGGCCGCTTTGCCCTGTCGCGTGTGGGCCGACGAGTGGTTATAGCCGTTGAACCCCGTGCCCTGCGCCAGGCGCGTGACCTGGATGCCCGTCTTGCCCAGAGGCACCACGTCGGTCCCCCGGAAGCTCGGGGTGGCGTTTGCGCACAGCCAGCGCGGCGCCGCCACCATGCCGGCACCGACCAGGGAAGTCCGCAGAAAGTCACGGCGAGTGAAGCACTCCATAGAAATCCTCGTGCGAAGGAAGCTCGTGCGAGATGGAATCGAAAACACCGGTTGATTGTACGGCGGTCCAGTCGACCAGGCCATGCCGGGTCTTGCCCGGGCCCCTCACCATCGGTGGTCCGTCTCCCTCCGAAAACCGGCTATTCGGATCGCATCGCCGGGAAGCAGGTCCACCAGGGCGTAGGCGTTGTTTTCGGGGCCTGCGCCTTCGACCATCGCCTTCAGGGTGATGTAGCGAATACCGCGGATTTCCTTGAGGTCGCCACGATGCTCGTGCCCCTGGAAGACCGCCAGTACCTTGCCGGATTCTTCGAGCAGCTTGCGAACGTCGGGGGCGTTCAGCACGCCGTATGGGGGTTTTACGTCGAGACGCTGGTGGACGAACAGGATCGTCTTGTGCGGCGTCCGGGCAAGGTCCGCTCGGAGCCACTCGATCTCGTCGGGGGGGAGCATCGCCTCGGTCCACGAGAAGTTCTTGCGCCCGTATGCTTGGCCGTCGCGGCGAAAGCAGGCGTCGAGAACGACCAGGTGCCAGCCGCCGACGTCGAACGAATAGTACGACGCATTCTGGCCCACGATCTCGAGAAACTCCGGCTTGGCGAGGCGGTAGACGCAGTGGTTGCCCAGCACGCAATGCCGCGGACCGGGGAATCGCGCGAGGGTCTTGGCGATCCGGCGGAGGTGTTCTTTCTCGGCATCGAGCGACGCGCCGGTGTCGATCAGATCGCCCAGTTCGACGACGCAATGGGCCTTGCTTCGGACGAACTGTTCGACCGCTTCGGCGAGCTTGGTTTCTGATTCGCGGTAGTAGCGCGTGCCCGCCGGCGGCGCGTCGGCGTAATGGACGTCGGTCAGAACCCCGATACGCAGGGCGGGGTCTACGCGGTCCGGCTGCGCGGCCAGGCTCGCCGCCCCCGCCAAGGCGGGCGCGGCCAGAAGCCGGGAGGTTTGACGGAGAAACCCGCGGCGACTTACGACGCGGGATCGACTGTCGTGCCGTGCGGTTTCCATGCGTACGACTCCGGATTGGGGCTGCTTTGACGCTGGGCCGCGGCAAGGAGACGCTTTCGATTGGCGGCGACATACTCCGGCGGCCCG
>JANLFZ010000029.1:3915-10393 GCA_024653385.1 Thermoguttaceae bacterium
TGCGGTCCACCGCGGCTGCCAAGTCGCCGGGAGGCAACATCTCGATGGCGCCCCACGGGCAGAGGAGCAAGGTGTAAGGGTCGGCCTTCTTACCGGGCAACCGAACGCACAGCTTGCAGCCAATGCAGCGGTCCCAGTCGACCTCGCACCAGATCGGCAGCGGCAACCCGGTTTCGGCCTGGCGAAACCAGACCCGGCCAATCGCCTCGGTCGGGCAGACCTCGATACACGCCCCGCACCCGGTACACCGGTCGGCGTCGATCAGCGCCAGCGATCTGGGGACTTTGGTTCGGGTGAGCCGGGCGGAGGGAGACATGGCCGATCGGGAAGAAGGGAGTCTCAAGGGCCTCTCGACGCGCGGACGGCCAAGAGTGCCAGAAATGCCATCCACGCCGCGAGCGCCATCGCCGCCAAGATCAACCACGCCTTGTTCCGTCGGGTGGGGCCCGGCCCGGCAAGGCCGCGCTTCAACGAAACGTGGGGATCGCACGCGGCGGGCGCCTGGGCTTGGGAAGGTTCGTGCGAGGGTTTTCTCCGGCGCGACATGTCACTCGGGGAGCGTGATGCGGAACTCGTGCTGGAATGCCGCGTCGAAGTCGTACTGGTCGTGGAAGTCCTCGATCCGGTCCTCGGGCGTTTTCTGCATCCAGCCGATGCGAATCAGGTTGAAGACGATTTCGCCAAAATCATCGGTCGAGTGGACTCCCCAGCTATTGAGCACCGTCTTGGCCATGAAACCGTACTCGCGCAGGGCGTACTGGCGAATGGCCTCGCACAACTCCTGGCCCGTGACGTGCCGTTGCGGCCGGCGCGATGCTTCATCCTCCTCGTCTTCCGAGGCCGATTCGCTGAGCCGCTCGGCGCCCATGCCAAGTTCGCGGTGGGCATAGGCCAGGGCTTTCCAGACGAACTCGTAGGCGTCTCGCTTGTATCGGCGGTCCGAAGCCATCAAGTGGCTGAACGGATCGAACGGGTCGCTCATGGGGTCTCTTCAGTGGGGGTTCTCGCGTTGGCCGACGTCTTGGGCCGGTTTGGAACCACGAGATTCGAGAGGCCAACCAGCTTGCGCCGCCGGTCTTCGGTCTCGACCACCACCTGCGAGGCGAGGATCTCGTGCCCAACCACCTTGGCTCGTCCCTCGGGCGTGGTCACTTGGGAGCCGATGGGAGGAAGCTCCTTCTGCAATTGCTCGTACATCTCATATTCGTAGCGAAGACAGCACTTCAGCCTGCCGCAGCGGCCCGAGATCTTCGTCGGATCCAGCGTCGCCTTCTGAAGCTTGGCCATCTTCATCGAGACGGGCGGCATCTCAATCAGATGCGTGTTGCAGCAGACGTCCTTGCCGCAATCGCCGAAGTCGGCCATCAGTTTGGCCTCGTCGCGCACGCCGATCTGCCGCATCTCGATGCGGGTCTGGAACTCGCCGGCGAGCATCCGCACCAACTCGCGGAAATCGACTCGGCCTTCCGCGAGATAATACACGACGACCCGTTCGCCCCCGAAAAGGTGTTCGACGTCGACCAGCTCCATCTCCAGGCCGAGTTTTTCGATGCACTGCAAGCAGGTCTGGTACTCCTCGCGTTCCTGGGCGCGCAACCGCTTCAGCTCGTTGGCATCCTCGGCCGTCATCTCGCGGAAGATCTGGCCCCGGGGTGGGGATCTCAGGGACTCCTCAGCGCGGGGGGTGGCCTCGCACAGGACTTCGCCGACCTCCAGGCCACGGTCGGTGCGGACGATGACCTGAGCCCCCCTGGGGTAGTGGCGGTCGTCGACCGGCGCGAAAATCCCAAGGATGCGCATCGCGCCGAAACGGACGATAAGATCGGGCATAGGTTCACCAACCGCTGACCGGGGCGGCTTGGACGCTCGCGAGGACTCGACCGACGCAGGCCGGCACTTCGACCGTAGCGCGCCAATATACCTTCCCGTTGGCCCGGCGCGAAGCGCACGGGCCCGACGTGCCCACGCCGCGCCCCCGGCGCGCAAGGCCGGGCCGCCGGGCTCGAGTCGGTCTACTCGGAGATCGAGCCCTTGTGGAGCTTGACCACGTCATCGAGGATGAACGGTTCGGGGAACTTCGCGTCGCGGCTATCCAATAGCCGGCGATAGTTCTGAATGACTTCCATCATGTCGCGCCCGTAGGACGTGTCTTCGACGAGTCCCGGGTTCGCGTCGAGCACCTTGCGCCAGAGGGCGAATCCTTCCTCGAACTTGCTCTGGGCCTTGACGAGGTCCGCCCGTTTGCTCATCGCCTGGTCGGCCTCGTAGAGGGCCGCTCGGGCCGCGAGGGCGTCGTCGGACTGCTCGACTTTCGCGTGGCGCCGCCAGTAGTTGAAATTGACGATCTCGCGGTGGCGCATGATGTTGGCGGCCCGGGCCTCCAGGTCGTCCGCCTTCTTGGCCAGGGTGACGGCCTCGGAGCGGAACTTCTCGGGCAGCCGGCGCGCGAGCTGCTCGTGGGTGACGCGCAACTGCTGCTCGGCCTTGAAGGCCAGTTCGTGCTGCCGGTCGGTACGTTTTTCCATGGGGACCGCCAGCGCGTCGCGTTCCGCCTTGCTGAGGTTGTTCTTGCGTTCCTCGCGGATCTTCTCGCGCAGTCCCGGCTCCATCGCCTCGAGCTTCTTGACGATTTCCGCGGCTTCCTCCTGGAAGGGTTCGGCATCGTTCAGACGCAGCGTGACGTAAGGGTCATGGGTGGGGATGGCGCGGTTTCCGTACTCCCACCATTCGCGCGAGGCCTCTTTGTACGCCTCCTTGGCGTCCTTGCCGAAGACGCCGTCCGCCTCGAGGTTGTCGGCGTGGTTCATCTGGCACATGGGAGCGTGCGAGTAGAAGAGCACGGGGGTCACCCGCTTCAGATCGGCCCCCTGATCGACCATCTCCTCGGCCCGACGGAACCAGTGCTTGCCCGCCAGCCAGTTGTCGCGCTGGCCGCCGGTCTCGCTTTCGGTCAGATCCGGGTCCTGCCGGAAGAGCACCCTGAATTGCTTTTTCTCGTCGGCCCGGCCGATTTTCTGCGCGATGTACCAGCCGGTGTCCCAGACGAGCATCGGCTCCCGCTTGTTGAACTGCATGCCGTTCATCAGGAAGCGGATGCCCTTGATGACCCAGCGGTACCGCTCGCGGTAATCGTCGAACTCGGCCGAGACGTTGTACGAGAGGTTCCATGCCTGGAACCGCCAGACATTGACGAAGTGGGGTTCGACCTTGGCCAACTGCTGGAGCGTGGCCGAGAGGTTCGTCCAGTCCTTCTTCATCTTGTACTCGTTGGCCTGCTGCCAGAGGATCTGGGCGGCGAAGCCCCGCATGCCCAGGCTCACCAGGCGGATCGTCTCGCTGGCCGGGTCGATCTCGCCGAGCTGGATCTCGCTCAACAGCGCGGCGTCGGCCTCGGAACCCTTGAACCGGGCCAGCACGCCGCCGGGGAGAATCTGCGTCGGGTTCTTGGGGTCCTTGATCGAGGGAAAGCCCAAGAAGTACAGGACCAGCAACAGCGCCAAGATGGCCACGGCGTAAGCGATCTTGCGGATGAAGACGGTCTGCTGGTTCATCGCGCCACCTCACGCGTCTTGAGGAAGAAGTAGCCTGCGAGGAGCACCGGCAGCAAGTACCCGATCGCGCGGACCACCGGAACCAGGATGTACGGATCGGCGAGCACGTTGAACCCGTTCGAGACGTTCGCCGCGTAGCTGAAATCGCCGAACGGCGGGAGGATCGAGGCGACCGCGCGGAGGAGGAACTCCGCCACGGTGTCGGCCATGCGCGTCACTTCGGTCTGAAGGCCCGGCTCGAGTTCGGTGATCAGGTTCTCCTGGGTCACCAGCCGATAGAAGGCCTCGAAGGGGCCGCCGCCGTAGACCTTGTGCTGGGCGAGTTGGGACACGAATTCGCGGAAGTACCCGCCCAGCAGCGTGCCGACCGTGGCCAGGGCCGCCACCGGTCCGCTGAGGAACGTGCTGAACATGACCCCGAATCCCACCACCAGCGCCATCTGAAGCCAGATTCCGAGGTAGCCCTTGAAGAAGTTCAGCGTGAACGAGGCGTCGTCGGCGCGGAGGTAGAGATCGGGCATGCCCGCGCCGAAGTACTGTCCCGGATCGACGCACCGCAGCCAGATTTCCAGTTTGCCGTCGGCCACGAGGTCCTCGAAGAGATCGAAATCGCCTTCCTTTCTGGCCAGGCGCTCGTCGACCTCCGGCGGCGAGAGTTCGGTGACGTTATCGACCGTCGCCTTGCGCTGGATCATCTGCGCGTTGCGCCGATTGGGGATCTTGCGAGGGATCTCCAGGCGTTTCGGGGTGAACTCCTTCGACTCGAAGATCTCGACTTCGACCCACAGGCCCGTCTTCGGATTGCGCACGGCCAGGCCGCCGGTGACCCCCTTTTCGATGTTTCCCTTGTGCGTGCGGAACACGCCGATGTTCATCTCGACCGGGATGCCGTCGGGGAAGTCGGCCTCGCGCACCTTCTCGAACGTCCAGATGGCCGCCGCCCGCGTCCCGCCCTGGATGTAGCTGCGGTACATCCACTCGTCGCCGACATTGATGCCCTTGTCGGTATCCAAACCGGCCGTATCGCGGAAGCGCAGCTTCCCGTAGATCGGCACCCGGGCCTGGAGCATGCCCTCTTGGTTCCCCAAGACATAGGTCACCCCCTTGGCGCCCTGGACGGCCTCGGCCGGATGCGTGTGGCCGTACTCCGGCTCGACGTTCACCGTGCCCTGGGGATCGACATAGACCCGGTGCCGGTGGGGAAACAGATTCGTCGATTCGGTGTAGCCGACCAGGCCGGCGGCCTGGGACGCCAGCCCGACCTCGGGCTTGCGGAGGTTCTCGGCGGCCAGCTCGTGCGTGTGGGCGACGCCGCGGATCACGAACACGTAACTGATCGCGCTCATCACCGCCAGCAGGCCCGTGCCCACCAGCACGAACCCAAGCGCCCGGCCCAGCACCAGTTCGCTCATGCGCACGGGTTTGGTGACCACCGTATGGAGCGTCTTGCTTTTCAGGTCGGCCGGCAGGCTGAACGCGCTGAGGATGAGCATCAACACGAGCACCAGGAAGCTCGTGCGGCTCAGCACGCCATCGAGGTACAGGCGTGCCGGCTCGGTGCTCGTGCGGTCGATGAACCACCCGGCAAACGCCAGCGCCACCACGAAGATGGCGAAAACCCAGAGAATGCGGCGGCTGATCGACTCCTTGACGCCCAGCAAGCCGAGGGCCCAGATGCGGCGCGGCGAGATGCCGACCACGTCGATGGCCGCGTCGACGAGCGTCCTCCGCGCGATGCCGAATCCGGTCACCGGTCCGTACCGCAAGGCCACGACCAGGTAGGCGCCCGCGCCGGCGATCAACGCGACCAATGCCGCGACGATCACCCAGTCCAGCGCCGCCGGACCGATCCATTCGAGAAACGGAGGCAGCGGGTTCTCAATCACCATGGTCCGAACCTCCCCGCACGCGGCGTCCCGGATGGGCCTCGCTCTCGTGGATGATGTCGAGGAACAGGTCCTCCAGCGAGGTGGTCGGATTGCCGATCGAGACCAGCTCGCCGTTGTGGCGGTTGATGACCTCGCGGATCTCCTCCTTGGCCGACTCGCTGAGCTTGGCCGCGCGGATCTCGGTCACGTCGCGGACCGTCAGCAGACTGTCGACCCGTCCCAACTCCTTGAGTTCGCCCTGGTAGAGAATGCCGATCCGGTCGCACACGTCCTGCACGTCGGCCAGCAGGTGGCTGCACATGAGGACCGTCTTGCCCTGCTCCTTGAACTTGAGGATCAGGTCCTTCATCTCCCGGGTGCCGATCGGGTCGAGGCCCGTGGTGGGCTCGTCGAGGATCACCAGCTCGGGGTCGTTGATCAGGGCCTGCGCCAGGCCGATGCGGCGGGTCATGCCCTTGGAGTACTCTTTCAACTGGCGCCGCTTGGCCTTGGTCAGCCCCACCATCTCGATCAAGTCGGCAATCCGCTGCCGGCGCAACGCGGCGGGCATGTCGAACAGCCGGCCGTAGAAATCGAGCGTCTCCTCGGCATTGAGAAACCGGTACAAGTACGACTCTTCGGGAAGATACCCGATCCGCTCGTTCTTGGTGACCTCGGTGGCCTCCTTGCCGAACACGAGCACCTGGCCGCTGGTCGGGAACAATAGCCCGAGAATCAGCTTGATCGTGGTGGTCTTCCCGGAGCCGTTGGGCCCCAATAGCCCGAAGATCTCCCCTCGCCGGATTTGCAGGTCGAGGGCCTTCAGCGCCCGGACCTTTTGCCGACCCCAAAAGTCGCGGTAAACCTTGGTCAGGTTCCGGGTCTCGATGATCACTTCTGACTGCATACGTTGCCTCGTGGGACGCGCGATGAGCAAACTCGTTTCCCTCTACGCTTCCAGAGGGGCCGTGGTTCGGTGTCCAGCCAACAAAACACGATGACCTTCGCAAGGACGGTCCCGATTTTCGCGGCAAAGCCCAGGAATGTGGGCCCGTCCGC
>JANLFZ010000029.1:10432-16414 GCA_024653385.1 Thermoguttaceae bacterium
TGACGCTCCCAGACGAGCCCGAAGCTACGCGACGAGCGTCTTGCCCACGCGGCAAGTGGAGTCTACCCCCCCGGGCGTTGGTTTTCCTCACGCCGCGCTCCCCGTTACACTGGTATCCAACTCGGAATTCTCTTTCTTTCCGGTATAGTCGGTTCATGGTCGTTTCGCTGGACCCCACGCGTGCTGCCGGTCGTCGCGACGTCGCCCTCCGCTTCCTTTACGAGCGGATCGACTACGAGCGCGCGGTGTCGATCATGTACCACGAAGGGGGGTTCAAGCTAGACCGAATGAGGGAACTCTTGTCCCGGCTGGGGAATCCCGGGCGCGGTTTGCCGATCGTCCATGTCGCAGGCACCAAAGGCAAGGGCTCGACCGCGGCGATGATCGCGGGGGTGCTGACCGCGGCAGGCTACCGCACGGCGCTTTTTACCTCTCCGCATCTGGATCGCGTCGAAGAGCGCATGGCGATCGACGGGCAACCTTGTTCGCCCGACGAGTTGGCCGACTTGGTCGAATGGGTGGCGCCTCATGTGCGAGCGATGGATCACCAAGGCGCCCGGCGACGCCCGGCTGAACCTGGGCCCACCTACTTCGAGATCATCACGGCCATGGCCCTTTCCCATTTTTCCCGGCGCAAGGTCGATGCGGCGGTGCTTGAGGTGGGACTGGGCGGCCGGCTCGACTCGACGAACGTCTGCCACCCCAAGGTCTCGGTCATCACCAGCATCAGTCTCGACCACACCACGCAGCTCGGCCACAGTCTGGAAGCCATCGCCCGCGAAAAAGCCGGCATCATCAAACCCGAGGTGCCGGTCGTCAGCGGCGTGGTCGAGTCCGGCCCGCGGACCGTGATCCGCGCGGCCTGCCAGGCGCGACAGAGCCTGCTGGTGGAAATGGGCCGGGATTTCCACTTCGACTACCATCCACCCCGGCGGTTGGACCGCGCGCCGGGCTTGGGCACGGTCGATTTTCGCTACGAGGGCCCGGGCGGGCCGCGGTTCTACGCGGGCGTGCCCCTGGGACTTGTCGGCCGGCACCAGGCCGCCAATGCGGCCGTGGCCCTGGCGGCGTTGATTCAGTTCGAGCGGGCCGCCGGCCGGCAGATTCCCGAGAACGCGATTCGCGACGGGCTGGCCCGCTTGGCTTGGCCGGCCCGCGTCGAAGTGGTCGCCAGGCATCCCACCGTGGTCATCGACGCCGCGCACAACGTGGCCTCGGTCGAGTCCCTCGTGCGCACGCTGGACGAGAGCTTTTCCCCAAGCCGGCGGTTTCTGATCTTCGCCACGACGCTCGAAAAAGACGTGCGCGGGATGCTCAAGCGTCTCTTGACCGCGTTCGAGCACGTGGTGCTCACGCAGTACCTCGATAACCCCCGGGCCGTGCCGGTCGAGGACCTTCGCGCCATGGCCGAGGCGGTGTCGGGACGCACCTACCCTTGGTTCGTCCGGCCGGCCGACGCTTGGGACGCGGTCCGCGCCCAGGCCGGCCCCGACGACTTGATCTGCGTGACCGGTTCGTTCTTCCTAGCAGCCCAAATGCGCCAGGAGGTTTTCGCCCGGCCGGCCGGGCCAGTATAGCGCATCCGTGAACGGTGCGTCGCCCTGCCGGCGGGGGGGCGCCGGCCTTCGCGTGTCGTGTGCCCCGGCAAGGGCGTTTGAGGTTCGATATGTCCGACGAGACCAAGACCCGAGAAGAACTCCTCGCCGAACTGCGCGAGTTGCGCCGTCGGTTCGCCGCGTGCGACGAGAACGGCCCGGGCTGCGAGCAGCTCCGGCGCGCCGAAGCCGGGTTGCGCGAAAGCAACGAACGGTTTCGGCTGGTCCTCGAGAACTCGCTCGATGCGGCCTACCGGCGCGACCTCCAGACCGATCGCTACGACTACATGAGTCCCGTCATCGAACGGATCACGGGCTACACCCCCGCCGAGACGGAGGCCATGTCGGTCGCCGACGCACTGGCGCATGTTCATCCCGACGACCTCGAACGCACGGCGAACGTGGTCGAACGACTGCGAGACGGCAGGGCCGAGACCGCCATCCTCGAATACCGCTTCCGGTGCAAAGGGGGCGAGTACCGCTGGTTGGCCGACCGCTTCCGCGTGGTGTGCGACGCCGAGGGGCGTCCGAAGTACCTCTTGGGCATTGTGCGCGACGTCACCGAGGAAAAGCAGGCCCACGAGGCCCTGGCTAAGGCCCATGCGGAACTGGAGCGCCGCGTCGAGCAACGCACCGCCGAACTTCAGGCGATCTACGAAAGCATGTTCGACGGGCTGTTGATCGTCGACATCCAGACCCGGCGGTTTGTGCGCGTCAACCCGGCCGCCTGCCGGATGACCGGCTACTCGGAGGCCGAACTGCTTTCCAAGTCGGTCGGGGACATCCATCCGCCGGACGAAGTTCCCGGTGTCCTCCAGCGGTTTCAGGCACGCGTCGAAGGGCAACTGAAGGGGCCCGCCGAAACGCGCATCCTGAGGAAGGACGGCACGCAATGTCACGTCGAGATCGTGGCCAACACGTTGATCTACGGCGGGCGACCGGCCATCGCCGCGGTCTTCCGCGATATCACCGAACGCAAGCGCGCCCAGGAGGTGCTGCGACAGAGTCTTGAGGAGCTGCGCGCGATCTACGACGGTATTGCCGAGGGCATCGTGGTGGTGCCTCTCGAGGATCCCCACCCGATCCGCGCCAACACGGCGATCTGCCAGATGCTCGGCTATTCCGCCGAGGAGATGGCGACGCTGTCGCCCGACCAGGTCCATCCCCCGGAGGCGATGCCGCTGGTCGAAAAGCACGTCCGAACCGTCGCCGATGGACAGGTGGCGCGCGTCGAGAACTTGCCGTTTCGGCGCAAGGACGGAAGCGTGTTTTACGCCGACGTGGCTTCCAGCCGCATTCTTTACGGGGGTCGGCACTGCCGGATCAGTTTTCTGCACGACGTGACGGATCGACGGCGCGACCAAGAGGCCCTCGAACGCGAGCGGCGGGCCCTCGAACGCTTGCTTCAGGCCAGCGACCACGAGCGGCAGTTGATCGCCTACGAGATCCACGACGGCCTGGCCCAGGAGCTGGCCGGGGCCATCGTGCAGTTCCAGATCTACGACCATCAGAAAGAAACGGCGCCGCGCGACGCCCGAAAAGCCTTCGAAGGCGGCATGTCGCTGTTGCGCCAGGCCCATGCCGAGGCGCGCAGGCTCATCAGCGGGGTCCGGCCGCCCATCCTCGACGAATCGGGGGTCATGGCCGCCATCGCCCACCTGGTTCACGATCCGGCCTTCGAGACCGGCCCCAAGATCGAATTCCGCAGCCGCGTCGCCTTCCAGCGGCTGGCGCCGGTCGTCGAGAACATCATCTACCGGGTCGTGCAAGAGGGCCTGGCCAATGCCCGCCGTCACAGCAAGAGCAAGAGAGTCCGGCTGAGTCTGTCTCAGCGCAAGGGATGCCTCCGGATCTCCATCCGCGATTGGGGCGTCGGATTCGACGTGGGCCAAGTCCAAGAGAATCGGTTTGGGCTAGAGGGGATCCGCGAGCGGGCGAGGCTGCTCGGCGGTACGTGCTCGATCCAGAGCAAGCCCGGCGCGGGCACTCACCTGGTCGTCGAACTGCCCATCGTCGAGGAACCTCCCAAGACGGCCTGAGTGGCGAAGGGCTTGGGCAGGATCTCGATGTTCGGGCGGCAGCAATTCGCGCGTCTGGCGATTGGTCCTGCGCGGGGTCTCTGATACACTCATGGGCGGGGGATCGGTGTAACCGAAACGCTCTTCGCGGCATCCATACCCACACAGAGTGTCGGTTGTGCTCACAGGAGATTGGCGATGAGACCTCTCGGCCAATGGCTTGCGTCCTGGGGACGGTTTGCCGTCCAGCTCGCGGTGTTCCTCGGGTTTGGCGTGGGCGTTGTCGTGCTGTTGCTTTGGCTTGCAGGGAAGTTCGAGCCCAAGGTGCCCGCGACGCCCACGGCGCATGCCGGGCCCTCGTCTTCGATCGATTGGCCGGTCGTTTCGGTGGAGGTGCGGCGGCTGCCGCGCACCGAGACGGCGGTCGGGAGCATCCGCGCGGTCCACGAGACAAGCATCGGCTCGAAGCTCCTGGCCCGCGTGGTCGAAGTGAACCTCAAGGCGGGCCAGAAGGTCAAGGCGGGCGACATTCTCGTGCGCCTGGACGATTCGGATATCCAGGCCCGGCTCCAGCAGGCCAAGGCCGCCTTGGCCTCCGCCACGGCTGCCCACGAGCAAGCGATCTCCGACGAGAAGCGGGCTCGGCAGCTCATCGAGAACAAGGCGCTCAGTCAGCAGGAGTATGAGAAGGCGGCGACGGCCTTGCGGTCCGCCGAGGCCGAGTTGCGCCGAGCCCGCGAGACGATCAACGAGGTCCAGGCCACGCTCGAGTGGGCGACCATCCGCGCGCCGATGGATGGCGTCGTGATCGACAAGAAGGTGGACGTCGGCGACACGGTGGTTCCCGGGCAGGTGCTCGTCACCCTGTTCGATCCCAAACGCATGCAGCTTGTGGCCAACGTGCGCGAGTCGCTCGCCCACCAACTTCAGGTCGGCCGGACCATCCAGGTCCGCGTCGAGGGCCTCGACAAGGAGTGCGGGGGAACGGTGAGCGAGATCGTGCCCGAGGCCCAATCCGCCAGCCGCACCTTCCAGGTCAAGGTGACCGGCCCGTGCCCCGCGGGCGTGTATACGGGCATGTTCGGCCGGATCTTGATCCCGCTCGAGGAAGAGTCGGTGCTGGTCATCCCGCGGCAGGCCGTGCGCCGGGTGGGACAACTGGAACTGGTCGATGTCGTTTCCGACGGCCGCGCGGTTCGGCGGGCCGTGCGCACCGGCCGCACGTTCGGCAACGAGGTCGAGGTGCTCTCGGGGCTGCGCGAGGGCGAACAAGTCGTCTGCCCGGGATCCGCGACCCCAGCGCAGGGCAATGGCTTGCCGAGTGGGGTTGTTCCGAAAGTCGTCTGCCCGGGATCCGCGACCCCAGCGCAGGAGGCCAACCATGAGTGAACCGACATCCATCCCTCCGGCAGGACACGAGGCGCACTTCACGAACCGTATCGTGAAGATCTTCCTCGAGTCGAACCTGTCGCTGATCCTGATCCTCTTGGCCACGGCGGTCGGGCTGGTGGCGTTGTGGTGGACGCCGCGCGAGGAAGACCCCCAGATCGTCGTCCCCCTGGCCGACGTGTATGTGAACTTCCCGGGACGGTCCGCCGAGGAGGTCGAGCATGAGCCGGCAGGACCTGGGCATCATCACCGTGCGCTACTACGTGGGCGAGGACCGCGAGCGGAGCCTGGTCAAACTGTACAAGAAGCTCGACGAGAACGTCGATGTGGTTCCGCCGGGCGTGGCAGGCTGGGTCGTCAAGCCCGTCGAAATCGACGACGTGCCCATCGTCACCCTGACGCTTGCCAGTGCGTCGTCCGACGAGATGACCCTGCGCCGGGTCGCCGAGGAGATCGCGCAGCGACTGGCGGGCGTCGAAAACGTCTCGCGAGCCTACGTGGTGGGCGGGCGGCCGCGGGTCGTCCAGATCCTCATGGACCCCGACCGCATGGCCGCGCACCACATCTCGCCTTTGGAAATCCGCCGGGCGATCCAGGGGGCCAACGTGCGCCAGACCGCCGGCGACTTGCGCAGCCACGATCACCTCATCCAGATCGAGGCCGGCGAGCCGTTCTCCGACGCGCGGCAGTTGCGCGAACTGGTCGTCGGCGTTTTCGACAACCACCCCGTGTTCCTCAAGGACGTGGCCGAAGTCGACGACGGGCCCGACGAGATCGTCGGCTACGTGCGCCACGGATGGGGGCCGGCGCGGGGATTCACCGAGCACCACGACTTTCCGAGCACGGTGGTGGGCAAGCCGCACGAAGCCGCGCCGGCCGCCTCCGACGCGACCGCTGTCCGGCCGGCGGTCACCATCGCCATCGCCAAGAAGAAGGGCGCCAACGCGGTCTGGGTCGCCGATGCCGTGTTGCGCGAGGCC
>JANLFZ010000029.1:16424-23020 GCA_024653385.1 Thermoguttaceae bacterium
TGGGTCAGTCGGGCCGTCGAAGCCCGCATGAGCGAGTTGGCCGCCACCCACCTGCCCGACGGCGTCTATTGGCGCATCACGCGAGACTACGGCGAAACCTCCAACGAAAAGGTCAACGAACTGGTCGAGGGCCTCGCGGTGGCGATCGTCATCGTGGTGGCCTTGCTGACCATCGGCCTGGGCTGGCGCGAGGCGCTGATCGTGGCCGTGGCCGTGCCGGTGGTGTTCGGGTTGACGCTGGCCGTGAACCTCTTGTTCGGGTTCACGATCAACCGGGTGACGTTGTTCGCGTTGATTCTCGCGCTGGGGCTGTTGGTGGACGATCCCATCGTCGACGTCGAGAACATCGCCCGGCACTTCGCCCTGCGCAAGAAAGCGACCCGGCGCATCGTGCTGGAGGCCGTGGCCGAAATCCGGCCGCCGCTCATCACGGCGACCCTGGCGGTCATCGTGAGCTTCTTGCCGATGTTCTTCATCACGGGCATGATGGGCCCCTACATGCGGCCCATGGCCCTGAATGTGCCGGTCACGATGCTCATGTCGATGGTCGTGGCCTTCACGATCACGCCGTGGCTGGCCTATCACGTGCTGAGACGGAAGTACGCGCGCGGCGGGGGGCCCGGGCACGCGGAGCACGACCCGCACGACCTCGACGCGGTGAGACAATCGCGTCTCTACAAGCTCTTCTACCCGCTGATGGCGCCGCTGTTGCGCTCGCGGGTCGTGGCCTGGACGTTCCTTCTGGTGATGGTGCTCTTGACCGCCGGTGCGATGGGACTGGCCGCCCTTCGGAGCGTGCCCCTGAAGATGCTCCCGTTCGACAACAAGAACGAGTTGCTCTTGGTGCTCGATTTCGACGAGCGGACGACGCTGGAACGGTCGGACGCCGCGGTCCGCGACTTCGAGGCCTACCTGGCCGGCATCCCCGAGGTCACCGACTACACGAGCTACGTGGGCATGGCCTCGCCGATGGATTTCAACGGCCTGGTGCGGCACTACTACCTGCGTCAGGGCGACCATGTGGCCGAGGTGCGGATCAACCTGGCCGGCAAGAAGAACCGCTCCCTCCAGAGCCATGCGATCGGCCTGCGTTTGCGCAAGGATCTTCAGGCGATCGCCGACCGGCACGGGGCCCGCATGAAGCTCGTCGAGACGCCGCCGGGCCCGCCGGTGATCGCCAGCGTCGTCGCCGAGGTGTACGGTCGGCCCGACCACCGCTACGAGGACCTCTTGTCGGCCGCCGACGCCGTGGAGGCGCGCTTGGCGCGCGAGCCGGGCGTGGTCGACGTGGACAGCGTGCGGGAGGCGCCGCGAAGGAAGGAGGTCTTCGTGGTCGATAAGGAGAAGGCCGCCCTCAACGGCGTCTCGACCGACGAGATCGCCCAGACCCTTCGCGCCCTGTTGGGGAGCGGCGTGGTGGGCACGATCCGCAGCGGCACCGAGCGCAACCCGCTGCGCATCGAACTTCGTCTACCCATCGACCGCCGCACCAGCGCTGCCGATCTGGCTCGGGTCCATGTCAAGGGGCAGGCCGGCCAGCTCGTTCCCCTGGCCGAGTTGGGGAAA
The DNA here is from genome assembly GCA_024653385.1 of Thermoguttaceae bacterium. Lineage (GTDB taxonomy): Bacteria > Planctomycetota > Planctomycetia > Pirellulales > Thermoguttaceae > JANLFZ01. The sequence continues at coordinate 17,991 of JANLFZ010000029.1, forward strand.
TGGGAACCAGCCCGCGTCGACCAGACGATCTATCACAAGAACCTCCAACGCGTAGCCTACGTATTCGCCGAGACGGCCGGCAGGCCACCCGCCGACGTGGTCGTCGATGTGCTGGCCGATCGCACCGCGCAGCCGCCCGCCGGAGCCGAGGGGCAAACGGTCGGAAACGGCTACGTGGCCGCGGCGTCGCCCCGGCCGGTCGCCGGCCGGACGTTCCTGCACAACGGCAGCGGCATCGCCTGGGGGCTTTCCCCCGGGTTCACGGTCGATTTCGCCGGCGAAGGCGAGTGGAAGATCACCCTCGACGTGTTCCGCGACCTGGGCCTGGCCTTCGGCGCCGCGATGGTGGGGATCTACATCCTCCTGGTCGCCCAGACCGGCTCGTTCGCCATCCCCGTGGTCGTCATGCTGGCGATTCCCCTGACCGTGCTGGGCGTGATGCCGGGGTTCTGGCTGCTCAACGCCCTAAGCGCCCAACACGTCGGCGGCTTTCTCGACCCGGTGTACTTCACGGCCACGGGCATGATCGGCATGATCGCGCTGGCCGGAATCGTCACCCGCGACTCGATCATCCTCGTCGACTTCATCCACCTCTCGCTCGCGCGCGGACGAAGCCTGTTCGACGCGATCATGGAAAGCCGCGTGGTGCGCTTGCGCCCGATCCTGTTGACTGCCGGCGCGGCGATGCTTGGGGCGGTGCCGATCATCATCGACCCGATCTTCTCCGGCCTGGCGTGGTCGTTGATTTTCGGTCTGTTCGCCTCGACCGTCTTCACGCTGTTCGTGATTCCCGTGGTCTACTGGATGCTCTACGCGAACAAGCCCGGCCACGGAATACCGCAGTCGACGATGGAACAGGAGGAACACGAGCTTTCGCCCGAGCCCGGCGCGCGGCGGCCCGAATTCGTTGAACCGTAACCGCCGCGTCACCGTGGGCGGGGATTGTTCCCGGGCGCGCAACCCGAGGCGATGCCGCGGCACGACCGGGCGGTCGCCCGCGGGGAGCCGGGTTACGGCTTCGCGCGGCCCGGCTTGCCGGGCGCGCGTTTCTGCTGCAAGAGCCACTGGTACAACTCCGGATCGTTGTAGGCGGCGGTCCACGAATCGTGCCCGGCGTCGGGGTAGACGGTGAACTTCACCTGGCCGCCGGCCTTCTTGAGGGCCTCGACCATCCGCTCGGAGCGCTCCAGCGGCACCACCGGGTCCTTCGCCCCGTGGAAGACCCACACGGGAATGTGGCTGATGCGCCGTGCCCAGATCGGGTCGCCTCCGCCGCAGATCGGCACGAGGGCGGCAAAACGCTCGGGCGTGGCGGCCGCCAGCGACCAGGTGCCGAAACCGCCCATGCTCAGCCCCGTCACGTAGACTCGGTCCTTGTCCACCTTGTATTTCTCGAGGATCTCGTCGACCAGGGCCGTCAGGTCCTCGGGTTGCCACCACCGATTGGCAGGGCACTGCGGCGAGACGCAGACAAAGGGAAACTGCTTGCCGGACGCGATCAACTTCGGCGGCCCGTGGACCTTGACCCGGTCGAGGTCGTCGCCCCGCTCGCCCGCCCCGTGCAAGAACAGCACCAGCGGCCACGAGTCCTTTTGGGCGTAGTCCTCGGGCAAGTACAACAGATAGTTGAGCGTCACCTTGACGACGCGATCGAGCTTTTGCGGGAGCTGTTTTCCCGGCTCGGGCTTGGCCTGTTCCGCCGCGGGCACGCGGTTTGCATGGAACAGCAAGGCAACGAGGCCAACGACGGCAAGGCGTTTCCAACTCCAGCCTCTCATGCGAATACTCCTCGGGGTTGAGATACGGACTGCGCGAACACGCAATGGCGACACGGCCTCCAGCGGTCGTGTCTGGCGCGGGGATGTCGGGGATCAAGGTTCGGCCGCGGGGGTGATCGTCGCGCAAACGGTGGCCTCGGTGACCGGTTCGTCCAGGGCGATGGCGATGCGCACGGGGATCTGTTTGCGCGGCAGGTCCTCGCGAATCTCCTCGGCCTGGACGTGGAACTTCCGCCCCTTGGCGTCGATCTCGACCCGCACCGCGCTGGGGCCCTTGCCGACGACGAGTTTGCCGGGAGCGATTTCTTTCCAGGAATCGAAGGTCACCAGTGCGGTCTCGAACGCGGCGGGCGAACCAAAGCGTACCTCGTCGGTCACGGTGAGACGCCCGGCTTTCGCGCGCGAAAACACGAAGGTGCGCTTTAGCGACTGAAGCTCCTTGACCGCGTAGGCCGAGCCGAGATCGAGGACCAAGGTGTCGGCCTGGTCGGTGAACTCGGTCTTGACGACGCGGGCCGCCGCGTGCCGACCCGTCACCTGAAGCTGCCCGGCGACGCGGGGCACCGGGTGGCCGAACGAGTTGAGCACGCGACTCTCGTAGCGGCGTCCGCTGAAGGTGCGCCGGGTGTAGACCTCGGCGCCGGGATCCAACAGCGGGGTCTGCCCGCCCAAGGCGACCACGAACGAACCCACATCGTTGTGGTTGTGATGCTCGGCATTGTGGCCGCCCTTGAGGGCCGCGCCCAGCGACCGGCTGGGATCGCCCGCCGCGCGGCAGATCAGGATCCCCGCGTCGGCGAACCAGTTCCGCAACTCGGCCTTCTTCTGCGCTTTAGCCGGCGGGCGCCGGCTGGCCGAGTTCGAGAAGGCCAAGAGTCCGACCGAAAACACGTCGCGCGACGGCCCCGAAGCCAAGAGCAACCCGCGCTGCTCCGCGTCGCTCCACCCGAAACCGAATCGGCGGCTGACAAACGCCTCGGTCGAAGCGTCGGGCAGCGCCCCGACATGGCAATCGGCAAACGCCGGATACACGCCCGGGGCAATCTGAAGCCGGCGGCCGAACTGGGCGATCTCGCGCACCTTCGGGCGGTCGAACAGATCGATCTTGCCGCCCGTGGCCTGGAATACGTTCTCGGCCAGCAACACGAAATGCCCGAAACCGTAGTTCCAGTACCCGAGTCCCTCGGAGCAGTACCCGTCGGGCGTGAAGCCGTTGAGAAAGTTCTCGATGTACTTCTCGGCGGCGGCCACGAACCAGGCCCGGCGCTGGCGGTCGGAAATCGCCGTGGTCGCGGCCACGTTGACCCCGGCCAGGCAGACCGCGTTCCAGTTGTTCGTCACCAACAGCCACGAGGGATGCGGCTTGCCGCGGAGCACCATTCCCTCGAAGGGCTGGAAGATCCGCCGCTCCAATTCGTCGCGCAGGAGTTTCCGCGTCGGTTCGGGCAGTTTCTCGCCGAGCCACCAGTCGATCGTGGCGAGGTTCGCCCCCGTGGCCGCGGCTGTCAAGTCGATTTCCATCGACTTTCCCTGGAAGACCGCGAGCGAGCCATCATGCGCGGGCAGCACCCAACTCTTCTGAGCCAGCGTGGCGCGGAGCGTCGCGTCGATGGCCGATAGGAACCGCCCCTGGTTCTCCAGACACTCGGCCAAGACCAGCGTCGAGAGCCGGTTGACCAGGGCAAACAGCACGCGCTGATACCGGTCGCGGTTTCCGGTGCGGGAGTAGTCGAGATAGAGTTCGTCGGTGGGGTCGGGGATCGGCTCGCGGAGCATGGCCTCGGCCTGGGACACCACGGAACCGAAGGCCGGCGCCTTGGCCGCGGCGGTCCACGCTGCCCGGTCGCCGATCCGCGGTCCTGGCCCGCTGGGCTTCTCGGGTAGCATTTCGGCGATCTGGCGGACCCTGGCGGCGTCGGGGCCCTTCGGCTTGGCAGGTTCGGCCGCCGCCAGGCACGCCGAGGCCGCTGCCGCAGTTCCGAGAAACGCGCACCACGCCCAATACCGCGCTTGGAGATTCACGATGCCGCCTCCAGGTCGCCGAAGTACTCGTTGCGGGTTGTCGAACGCCGGGCCGATTCTAGCGCGCCGTGCATCCGTTCGGCAAGCGGGGGCCTGGTCGACGCCGTGAACCGCCGCGAAGCGCGGCCAGTCAGTCTTCGTCGGAACAGTTCTCGATCAAGGGGAGATCGACGGCGATGCGCGTGCCTCGGCCCGGCCGGCTACGGATCGACGCGCTGCCCCCGAGCAATTCGGCTCGTTCGCGGATACCCCGCAGACCGAACCGGCCCGGACCGACCCGGTCGGGGTCGAAGCCCTTGCCCCAGTCGCGGATCGAAACCTGCACCACGCGGGCACGCCGGCGGAGAACGACGCGGACACGGCGGCTGTGGCTGTGACGCCGGGCGTTGGTGAGTCCCTCTTGCACGACCCGGTAGATGGCCGTCTCCAAGGGCGGCGCGATCCGACCCAACCGGCCCCGGTGGACGAACTCGATCTCCAAGTCGTATTGCTGCCGCCACTGCCAGAACAGGTCATCCAAAGCGGCAATCACGCCCAACTCTTCGAGCACCGGAGGCTTCAAGTTGGCGATCAGTCGCCGGGCTTCTTCCAGGCCCTCGTTCAAGAGGCGCAAACCGGTCTCGAATGCCCGGTCGGCCTGCTCAGGATCGCGGTCTCTCAGTTCCAAAAAAGCCTGGAACTGGAACTGGGCACCGGCCAGGTCCTGGGCGAGTCCGTCGTGAATCTCGTAGGCCACCATCTGCCGCTCGCGCTCGTGCAAGCGGATCAGTTGGCGGAGGTGATGCCGCTCGGCCGCGGCGGCTGCGTCGGCCTCGACCCGGGAGGCCGCAGCCGTCTCGAGCGTGCGAATCCTTCCCTGAAGTTGTGCCAGCTCGCGCAGCAGGTCGTCTCGCGATCTTGATGAGTCGTCCATGGTGGGCGTGCATTGCAGGTGCCCCCTTGACGAATTCCCTGGACCAAGGAAACCACAGGCATCAGAAGGTGGCTTGCGGTCGTCCGTCTCATGCGTTCCAACCATAGCCTAAGCGTTGGCGCACCGCAAGCCATACCGCGGTTCCATCGTTTCGCTTGGTCCATCGCTTCAGAACACGAATTCCAGGGTAGCCAGGGCCCCTTGATAGAACGAGGTGGCCGAACTGTAGATGGCGGCCGACGGAACCGTCACGTCGACCGAAGCGCTTTGATCGGGCGCCAGGGCCACGCCGTGGACCCAGATCCTCTGGGTCCACG
>JANLFZ010000309.1 GCA_024653385.1 Thermoguttaceae bacterium
CCCCTAAGGACGGTCGCTGCGAGAACGAGCTGATGGGCGATCAAGGCACCGACGCCATTTCGCGAGTGCCTCTACCCCCCCGAGGACAGAAGTCCATTTCCTCCAGGGGTACGGCGGCAAATGCCGGATCGACCATCGGCCGGAAGTACTCGGCATCCTCCGGCGAGATGGGGTGCGACTCGACTTGCTCGTCCGGCAGCCATTGGCCGAAGAACGTGTCGAACGACTTGGGTCGCTCGCGGTCCACTCGGTCGAAGTTGAGGCACAGGGCAATGGCCGGCCGGTTCCTCACCGTCGGATACGCCCGCAAGCCGCCGAACGGCTCGAACGCCATGAAGCGGCGGTAGAACCTCGCGTGACGCGGGTGGACCGCCACGAGCAGTTCGTCGAGGCCGCGACGCCAAGCGTGCTGGGCCATCAGCCGGCTGAGCCCCAAGAACACCGGAAAGAACCCGCGAAACTGGCTGCGCCGGTCGGCCAGGCACGAGACCTCGCCGAACCGCAACCCCCGCTCGCGGCGGCGCGCGACCTCGTCGGCGTAGATGCACTCCATGGGAAGACCCAAGGCTCCGTCGACCACCAGGCTCAAGGTGAAGATGGGCGTGCCGCGGCACGTGGCAATGAAGACCTCGGTCGTGGGCAGCAGGTGGTAGGGGGTTACCCGCATGCGGTACGGGTTCGGCTCACCCAGACCAGACCGAAGATAGGATTCGTACACCAGGCGGAAGGCGCCGGCCCGTTCGTTGCGGGTCGCGGCAATGCGGTATTCGATGTCCGCAGTCGTGATGGTTGCCAGGTCGAGAACGGTCTCCGGCTGGGATAGCATGATCCGCCCTTTTCGTGAAGAGCGTCGGGAAAAGCCACCGGCCGCAGACCGAACACCTCGGCGCATCGGTCGCGCGCGTTCGGTCGGACCGGGGACGGCGCTAGGGGAAAAGAAACGTTCCGGACGAGTCGATCCGCCGCCGAGCGTCAAAGAGGAGCCGGCGCCGGCTGGCGGGACCCCACGATGCGGGTCGCGGGTCTGTTGAAGACTAGGTTGTGCCCCCGGCATGTCAAACGCGGTTCTTTAATGAACCGGCGGGTTTAGCCCCTCGTTGGTCCCACACCGCAACCGAGTTTGCGGGATGTTCGCATTGTGCGGCCGGCTTTCGATCCGGTCGCGTCTCGACGGTGCGAGCAGTTCGAGGGGGCGCGATGTCCTCGGCTGCGTGCCGATGCACCACGTCTGGGGAGTTGCCCGTGGGCGTGAGCCGTGGTTATACTATTGGGACTGATCCGCTATCCATCCTAAGAGGGGATGCCGGGATCGTCGCCCTGGTGCGCTATGGGGCGCGTCGGCCGGTGTGCCGGCCTTGGAACGAATCGAGCGCCGGATCTTTGCGAGGCGATGATGAGGACCCTCAATCTGCGTCTGACCGCCTGGTTGTTGGTAATCGGCGTGGTGCTGGCCGGAGGGATTCACTTGCTCCACGGATTCCAGGTCCGGCGGAACGCGCACGTCTTTCTGCGCGAGGCCCAGCGGGCCAGGGATGAAGGCAACAAGGGCGACGCGGCCCGGCAGTATCAGCGTTACCTGCAATTCATGCCCGACGATGTCGAGGCCCTGGCCGACTACGCCCTGCTCTTGGCGGACCTGGCCGCCGAGCGGCCGTCGGCTGCCCGGCCCGCGTACGAGGCGCTCGAACGGGCCCTCCGCGCCGACCCGGCGCGCGTCGAGCTGCGGCGCAAGCTGGTTCCCCTGGCGGTCGGGTTGCGCCGCTACACCGACGCGCAGGAGCATCTGGTCGATCACCTGCTGCCCGCCTCGCCGAACGATCCGGAACTGCTGTTGCTTCTCGGCCGATGCCAGGAGGGGACGGGCAAACACGCGGCGGCGTCCCAGACCTTCCAAAAGGTCACCGAGTTGGCGCCGTCGCAGCTCGAGGCGTACCTGCGCCTTGCCGAGGTGCTGCGGGGTCCGCTGAAGAAACCTCAGGAGGCCGACGCGGCCATCGAAAGGATGGCTTCGGCCAACGCGAAATCGTGTCCAGCCCAGGTCGAGTGCGGCCAGTACTTCCGCCGCACGCGCCAGGGCGCCGACCCCGCGCGTCTCGACCGGGCTTCGGCCGCCGCTGCCGCGGCGCTGGCCATCGCTCCCGACGATCTGGGCGCCTTGCACCTGGCCGCCCAGTGCGCCGTCGAGAAGAAGGACTACGATCAGGCCCGGCGGCACGCCACGCGCGCCGTGGAACGGAATTCCAAGTTCGCGCCGGCCTATCTGGTGCTTGCCGACGTCGAGGCCCGGTCGAACCGGCGGCCCGAAGCGATTGCATGGCTGCGCCGGGGCATCGAGGCCAATCCCAAGGAAGGCGACTTGATCTGGAACCTCGCCATCCTCTTGTTGGAAGACAAGAAGCTCGACGAGGCCCAGGAGGCCGTGGCGAAGCTGCGCGCGGTCGAGTACCCCGAGCCACTGGTCGCGTACCTCGATGCCCGCGTTGAATTCGGGCGCGAGCGTTGGCTGGCGGCCAGCCGCGCCTTCGAGCGGCTCCGTCCCAGTCTGACCGCCTGGCCCGACGTGCTCAAGCAAGTCGATTTCTGGCTGGGCGGCTGCTACGCCAAGCTGGGGAACGCCGACCAGCAGTTGACCGCGTATCGGCGCGCGGTCGCCGTCGATCCGTTGTGGGTTCCGGCGCGGCTCGGCGTGGCCGCGGCGCTGGCCTCGACCGGCCGGGTCGACGAGGCCCTCGACGAGTACCGCGAACTGATGCGGCTGGCCAACGCGCCGGCCGGGGGATTGCTCGACCTCGCCCAGTTGGAGGTGCTCCGAAACCTCCGCCTGAACCGGGCGCAACGCAATTGGGCCGAAGCCGAACGGCTCTTGGCGCTGGCCGACCGGGCGATGCCCGACAACCCGCGTGTGATGATCCTGCGCGCGGAGATCGCCGTCGGGAAAGACCAGGCCGCCGAGGCCGAGAAACTCCTTCGCGACGCGAAAGCCAAGAAGCCCGGCGAAATCGCCTATCGGCTGACGCTTGCCGCGCTGGCTCAGCGGCAAAGCCGATGGGACGAGGCGGCCAAGGAACTCGACGAAGCCCAGCGCGACTTGGGCGACAGCGTGCCGTTGCGCCTCGCCCGGGCGCAGTACGCGGTGCAGCGCTACGGCAAGGAGTCGGTTTCGCACTTGCGCGCGTTGGTGGCCAACGCCGATGGTTTCTCCGCGCCCGATCAGGCCCAACTGTGGCGCGGCATGGCCGTGGCGTACCTTCAGGCCGGCGACTTCGCCGAAGCGCGCCGCCTTTGCCGGGAACTGGCGCGCATCGAACCGAGCAACCTCCAGGTCCGCCTCTTGTTGTTCGACCTGGCGCTGCGGGCCGGCGACGACACGGGGCTGGGCGAGACGCTCGAACAGATCAAGGAGATCGAGGGCGAGGGGGCGTTCTGGCACTACGGCACGGCGCTGCATCTGAACCTTCAGGCGAGGCCGACGACCGGCGAGGCCAAGCCGTCCGAGGCGAAGGGACCGGAGCCGCTTTCCTCCCGGCAGCGGGAGTTGCTCCAGACTGCCCAGAAGCACCTGGCCGAGGTCCGGACGCTGCGCCCGGCCTGGTCCCGCGTGCCGTTCTTGGCCGCCGCCATCTGCGAACGCGAGGGAGAAGAAGAGCAGGCCATCGAGAACTACACGCGGGCCGTGGAACTGGGCGAACGCAGCCCCCTGGCCATCCGCCGTCTGGTCGAACTCTTGGCCGACCGGCAGCGCTATCAGGAGGCCGATCGCGTGCTGCGCAAGCTCGAAGAACAGCAGTCGCCGTTTTCCAGCGAATTGGCGCAACGGGCGTCGGATATCTCGCTCCGGCTGGATGATTTCGACCGGGCCCTCGAACTGGCCCGGCAGGCGGCCAAGGACTCGAAACGGCACCAGGACCACCTGTGGCTGGCCAACGTGCTGAGCATCCTGGGCCAGCGGGCGCGCGCCGAGAAGCGCACCGCCGATGCCGACCGGATGTGGGCCGAGGCCGAGCAGGAACTGCGGCGCGCCGTCGCACTGAGCGACAACGCGCCCGGCGCGTGGGTGGCGTTGGTCCAGTTCTTCAGCCGGATCGGCCAGAAGCAGCGGGCCGACGAGGCGATTGCCGAGGCCCAAAAGAAGATCCCCGCCAAGCACGCGCCCTTGGCCCTGGGCATGTGCTACGAGGCGGTCGGCAATGCCGACCAGGCCGAGAAGAAGTACCTCGAAGCGGCCGCCGCCGCGCCCTCCGACGCCTCGCTGGTCCGCCTGCTGGCCGAGTTCTACCTGCGCCGGGGCAAGTCGGCCGAGGCCGAGGCCCAGTTGCGCAAACTCGTCACCAGCCAGGTCAAGACCGCCGAGGCCGATCTGGTGTGGGCCCGCCGGGCCTTGGCGCTGTTGCTGTCGGGCCGGGGCAACTACGAAAGTCTGCGCCAGGGCCTCGCGCTGATCGAGTTGAATCTCAAGACGCCCCGCCCGGCCATCCAGGACCAGCGGGCCAAGGCGATCCTCTTGTCGTCGTGCCCGAAACGCGAACAACGCGAAGAGGCCATCGAGCTGCTCGAGCAGGTCGTGCGCGACCACCGTGCGGCCACGACGGCGGAAGACCGCTTCGTCCTGGCCAGGCTGTACCTGGCGCAAGGTCCCGAGAAGTGGTCGCAAGCCAGCCGGCACTTCCGGGCGCTGCTCGGGTCGGCGCCGACCGAGTTGCCGCGGTACATCGCGGCCTACGGCGCCGCGCTGTTGGCCCGCAAGGAAATCGACGAGGCCGAACTCTGGGTCCGCCGCCTGGAGAAGGCGGCGCCGGGACAGCTTCCGACGGTCACGTTGCGGGCCTTGGCCCAGTGCGAGCGAGGAAAGCACGACGAGGCCATCGCGGGACTGAAGGGCTACCTCGATGCCCCCGCATCGCAGGGGGAAGACCGGGCCACGCGCGTCGCCCTGGTCGCCGGCACGCTCGAAGAGCTGGCCGGCCGGCTCTCGAAGCCCGAGCAACAGGGCTCGGCGGCGAAGTTCGTGGCCGAGGCCGAGAAGCTCTACCGGCAATACGCCGAGATGCGGCCCGACCAGAAGCTGGTCTTGGCCGCCTTCCTTGCCAGGCAAAAGCGGATGGAGGAGGCCGTCACGCTGGCCGAACAAGCCTGGCCCACGAGCAAGCCCGAGTTGATCGCCCCCGCGATGGTCTCGTTGCTCTCGGGCGGGGTCTCGACTTCGCCCGAGCAGGCCCGGGCCGAAAAGCTGCTCACCGAGGCGATCGCCAAGCACAATCGCCCGGTGCCGTTCCTGCTCATCCTGGCCGACTACCTCAGCGTGCATGGCCGCCCCGCCGAGGCCGAGGCCATCTACCGCGAGATCCTCCAGAAGAACCCGAACCACATCGCGGCGTTGAACAACCTGGCCATGCTCTTGGCCCTTCAGAACAAGCAACTCGACGAGGCCCTGCAATTCGTGGGTCGGGCGATCGAGTTGACCGGTCCGACGGTCAACTCGCTCGACTCGCGCGCGGCCGTGTACCTGGCCCGGGGCGAGGCCGAACTGGCGCTGGAGGACATCCAGGCCGTGTTGGCCGACAGCAAGGTGGCGATGGCCTACTTCCGGCAGGCCCAGATTCTCTTGGCGCTGCACCGGACCGACGAGGCGGCCCAGTCCTTGAAGACCGCCCACGCCAAGGGCCTTACGGTTGAATTGCTGCATCCCTTGGAGCGACCAGCCTACCAGCGACTTTGCAAGGCTCTCCCGTAGCCGGTCTTGCAGAACACGCTCATGCCCATCCCCACCGCCCAGCGATCCATACCACCCCGACGCGCCAGCGAGGTCCCCGGCACGCACCCTTGCGCCCCGGCCACCCATACCAACCCGACGCGCCAGCGAGGGCCCCGGCACGCACCCTGATCGCCCGACCGGACCCCCTTGCGGCCGCGACAAACCAGTTTGCCCGAACGCGGGCGCGACCAGACCGAGAACGATTCCATGCCGATCGACACCGAGCAGGTCAAACGCCGCGTCGCCGAGAAGGCGCCGCTCTTGAAGAAGGTCCGCGACGAGTTGCGCAAGACGATCGTGGGCCAGGATGAGATGATTACCCGGCTTTTGGTCGGGCTGTTGGCCCAGGGGCACCTTCTGTTGGAAGGAGTGCCGGGCCTGGCGAAGACCACGGCGATCAAATCGCTCGCCCAGGCCCTCTCCACCAGGTTCCAGCGCATCCAGTTCACCCCCGACCTGTTGCCGGCCGATCTGGTGGGGACCTTGATCTACATTCCGTCCGAGGGCGCGTTCCGCACGCGCAAGGGACCGATCTTCGCCAACTTCATTCTTGCCGACGAGATCAACCGGGCGCCGTCGAAGGTGCAGTCGGCGTTGCTCGAGGCGATGCAGGAGCGCCAAGTGACGATTGGCGAGCAGAGCTACGGGTTGGACGGGGTGTTTCTCGTCATGGCCACGCAGAACCCGATCGAGCAGGAGGGGACCTATCCCCTGCCCGAGGCCCAGGTCGACCGCTTCATGCTCAAGGTGCGGATCGGGTATCCTCAGCCGGAGGAAGAGCGGCGGATTCTCGACCTGGCGCTCGGGTCGAACGGCGCGACGCCGGCGCCGGTGCTGTTGCCGGAAGAGGTGCTGGCGATGCAGGAGGTCGTGCGGAGCGTGTACCTCGACGACCAGGTGAAGGACTATATCGTCAAGATCGTGGGAGCGACCCGCAGCCCCGCCCGGTTCGGCATCAAGAACCTCGTGCCGCTGATCGAATACGGGGCCTCGCCGCGAGCGACGATCTGTCTGGGACGTGGCGCGCAGGCGTTGGCGTTCCTCGATGGGCGCGGCTACGCGACGCCGCAGGACGTCAAGGACATCGCCCCCGATGTCTTGCGACACCGTTTGATCCTGACCTACGAGGCCGAGGCCGAGCGGACCACGCCGGACGACGTGATCAAGACCATTCTCAGTTCCGTTCCGGTTCCCTAAGTCCATGCCGCACGACGTTGCCGCCATCCTGCAACGGGTCCGCCAGATCGAGATCCTGGCCAAGCGGTTGGTCGAGGAGCTGCTCAGCGGCCATTACCGGAGCGTGTTCCGCGGCCGGGGCGTCGAGTTCGAGTCGGTCCGCGAGTACCAGCCCGGCGACGACATCCGCTTGATCGACTGGAACGTGACGGCGCGTTCGGGCGAGGCGTTCGTCAAGCAGTTCCGCGAGGAGCGCGAGCTGACCGTGCTGTTTCTCGTCGACATCTCGGCCTCGGGGGCGTTCGGTTCCGTGGAACGCACGAAGCTCGAGGCCGTCGTCGAGGTGGCCGCGCTGTTGATGTTCTCGGCGATTCAGAACAACGACCGCGTGGGGCTCGTCACGTTTTGCGATCGGGTGTACGACTACTTCCGGCCGGGGCGCGAGGATTTCCGGCAGGCCATCATGCGGGCGATGCCGAAGATGCTGGCGGAGGAAAGAGGTCC
>JANLFZ010000310.1 GCA_024653385.1 Thermoguttaceae bacterium
CAACGACGTGAACACGCTGGCGGCGAACACCGGCGGGTCGATCAGCTTCCGGGACGCGGACGATCTGGCGATTGGGACCGTGGGGGCCACCACGGGCATCACGACCACGGACGACGACGTGACGTTGCGCGTTGGGACCACGCTGGCGATCAACGGAGCGATCAGCCTGGGGGCCGGCGACTTGACGCTCGACGCGGGCGGGGCGGTGACGCAGACGGCGGCGATTACGGCCGATGGGCTGGAACTGTTGGGGACCGGTCCCTACACCCTGGACCTGGCGACCAATGACGTGAACACGTTGGCGGCGAACACCGGCGGGTCGATCAGGTTCCGGGACAAGGACGACCTCAGCGTGGGCACGGTGGGCGGCACGACGGGCATCACGACCACGGACGACGACGTGACGTTGCGTACCGGCACCAACCTGTTCCTAAACGCTGCAATCAATCTGGGCGCGGGGACCTTCACGGTCAACGCCGGCGGTTCGATCGTGGACGATGGCGACAACACCACGCGGATCATCGCGCACACCGCCGATCTGACCGCGGGCGGGGCCATCGGGGCCAAGGCCGGCACGGGGCAGATCGACACCCAAGTCGCTTTTCTCGTGGCCTCGGCCGCCAACGGCGATATTGCCATCCTTGAGGCCGACGGCGCCCAACTGACTTCCTTGGTTGCGGCCGGCATGGGAGCCGACGCGACGCCGAGCGACGTCCAGGTCATCAACCAGACCGGGGACCTCGTGGTCGTGGCGATCGCGGCCCCCGATCGCGTGACCCTCGTCTCGCAGAACGGTTCGATTCTTGACGACCTGAACAACGCCACCGTGATCGCGGCAAGGACCGGCAGCTTCGCGGCAACCCACGCCATCGGCGCCGAGCCCTTGGGGTTCGTGGGCAATCTGCACCAACTCGATACGAGGATCGACGCTTTGCTGGCGACCGCGGGGCCCGGGGGCCTGTTCGTTACCGACAAGGACAGCCTCGACCTTTACAATCCCACGGCCGTGGGCGATATCTCGTTGGCCTCGGACGACGGCGAATTGAAACTGCGCACCGGCCGCGTGGTCACCAGCACGGCCGGCAACGTCACGCTCGGCGCCGCCGACTTGCTCACCCTGCGGCTTGGTTCCGTCGTCTCGGCAGCGCATTCCGTGACCTTGCGGCTGGGCACCGATCACGACGGCGGCGAGGGACAGCTCTACGGCACGATCGTGGTGGGACCGGCGGGCACGGCACAGGTCATCGGCGGCGACGGTCCCGACGTGCTCAAGGTCTTTCTCGATGCCGTCGTCCTGCCCGATACGGGCCTCGGTTTCGAGGGCGGCGGCGGTGTCGATACGCTGCGGCTATTGGGCACGTCAAGTTCCGATCTGTTCCGTGTCGACGACGGCGCCGGCAATGTCTGCTGGAGGCGCGAGTCCCAGCCCGCGTACCGGCGGATTGTCAGTAACTACCACAGCCTCGAATTGATCCAGGTTCAGAGCAAGGACCGCGACGATCGGGTGATGTTCGCCCTGGGCGGGCGCAATGCCGGGCTGTTGTTCGAGGGCGGCTCGGGCGAAGACGCCCTTTCGAACGGGCTCCAGATCCAGGGTAGCGCCGGCAACGACACCATCGCCGTCGGCCCGGGCCACCGGTTCCAGATCGTCGATGTGGCGATTCTCCAGATGTTCGGCATGGCCGGCAACGACACGATGCTCAACGACACGAGCATCCCGTCGATCCAGAGCGGCAACGACGGCAGCGACACGATCACCGGCGGGTTCTCGCGCGACGTGATCTTCGGAGGCCGCGGGATCGACCATCTGTCCGGCCGCGCCGGCGACGACTTCATCTTCGCCGACATCGATTACCGGGTCGACCAGCTCTACGACATTCTGCCGGCCGAAAACGGCGACACCTCCAACGGCGGCAGCGGTGTGGATACGCTGGTCCACGCGGGCATCGATCTGCCCGACGGCGGCGGAGACGCGGGCAACGAGATCATTGCCGATGCCTCGGACCTGACCGTGGTGGATTGGCTGACGGGCCGATTCCCGGCATTGACCCCGGGGAACGTCGCGGACGCCCTGTTCCGGGCGCTGAGCAAGAGCGACACCTTGGACGAGCAACGGATCAAGAAGGGACGCCAGGCCTGGTACTTCCTGACCGACCCATGCTAGTAGACCCAGTTCATGCCGACGTACGGCGTGAAGCCGGGCGACAGCACTCGGGTCGCGTCGGCCGCAAAGCCGGTCGGCCCGATCAACCGCAGGTCGAGGTGCTCCTGGTAGTTCTTGTCGAACAGGTTGTCGATGCCCGCGAAGAAATTGAGGTTCTCTCGGGCGTTCCAGTAGGCGCGCAGGTTCCAGACCGTGAACCCGGGCGTTGCTTCCTCGATGACCCGCAGGTCCTGGCCGCCATGCACCCGGATCGTACCCAGGCGGTCCTGGTTGTCGACGATCCGCGCTTCGCACTCGATGCCCCAGCGGCGTTCCGGCCCGGCGTTGTGCAGCCGGGCGCCAAGCCGGGTGTCCAGCGGCGGGATCGAGGTCAACGGCGCGTGGATGGTCTGATCGCGTCCTTCGACGTAGGACATCGTGGCGTAGGGCGTCAGCCAGGTGGTCCAATCCCACTCGCCGGCCAGCTCGAAGCCCGCCAGGCTCGCGGCCGGGGTGTTGGTGAACAACAAGAGTCGGGCATCGGCGAAATCCGGCACGACCACGGTGCCGTCGCGGTAGGTCACGTAATCGAGCAGCCAGGCGTAGAACCCCGTCATCCGGCCGCGCCACGTCTCTTGTTCCGTCGAAAGGCCCAGGTCGATCTGCCAGCTTCGCTCGGGATTCAACAGCGGGTCGCCCGTGATCCGGGTGAAGCCGCTCTGGGCCACGCCGAGGAACATCGCGTCGGCGTACCGCTCGATGAGCGTCGGCGGACGCTGGGCATGCCCGACCCCGCTGGTCAGCGTCCAGCACTCGTCCAGCGCGATGCGGTTATTGATGTAGAACGCGTAGAGGACGTTCTGTTCCTCCGGATCGTTTCGGTTCAGGCTCGAACCCACGGGCACGTCGGCCATCCGGGCCTTCGTCTCCACGTAGTCCGCGCGGGCTCCGACCGACAGCGTCCAGTCGTCGGTAAGCGGCGACGACCATTCGGCGAACACCCCGGGATCGACCGACCAGGCATGGGGCATGATGTTGACGATGGGCAAGGGCACGCCGTCCTGGAGCCACATCAGGCGTTCGGAGATCGTCTGGCCCAGGTAGCGGAGGTCGACCCCCGCGTTCACATGCGTGTCGTCCAGATCGCCGAACCGGGCGGCGACCCGACCGCCGCTGGAGTAATTGCCGCCGCGGGTTTCGCCGTCCACGTGGTTGGTGGTGCCGGGAAACTGCTGATCCAGGGCGTATTCCACGCGCTGCATGACCGGGAAGGCGTCGTTGTGCTTGTTCCGCGTGTCGCCGCGGAACGACGTGTTGTTGTACCACGCCTCGACGGCCAGCTCGCTCCATGGTCCGGTCGGATCGGTATCGACCACGCGCACGTTGAACGCGTAGGTGCCCAGGTGGCCGATGTCGAAGAACTGCCCGGGATACTCGGTGTGGGTCTGGTCGAAGCGGCTAAACGAGAAATCGAGGCGCTGGTGGGGCGTCAAGTCGCGGCTCAATTCGCCCCAGATGTCGCGGTTCTCGTAGCTGCTGGGGATTTTCAGGCTATCGCCCGCCTCGTAGTCGCTCCCTTTACGGTGGCCGTAGCTCATCCGGTAGCCCCAATCCGGGCCGCCGCCGTAGGCGGTTTCGCGGCCGTAAAGTTGTCCGCCGTTGGTGCGCACAATGCCCGAGGTGAGAAAGTGGTTCTCGAAGGACTCGTAGCGCGGGGTCGGGGTGCGGACCACGTCGATGAAGGCAAACCCCGGACCGTAGCGCAATCCGTAGGGCCCGGGCACCACGACCACATCCTGGATCATGCCCGGATCGATCTTGCTCAGCATGGTGTCCAAGTCGAGCCGCGCGGGAAACCAGTAGGCGCCATCGGCCTGGGTGTAGATCTGGCCCATCCGATACCCGCGCACGTGCGGGTCGAAGGAGACTTGCGACCTGCGCTGCACATCAACGGCTTGGACGCTGGGCGACGTGGCGAGCATCTGCTCGACGCTCGTTCCCGCGTTCGTTTTCACTTCACCCGACGTGACACCCTCGGCACCCGAGAAAAGCTGTTCGCGCCGCGCGAGCAAGGCTTGCACCTCGCCGCCAGTCACCCCCCCTGGGCCGATTTCGGTCGGAATCGTGGGGAGCGGGGGCTGCTGTGGTATCGTGGGCTGGAGCGGCATGGTGGGCTGGAACATCCCGGCCGCCAGGCGGATCGCTCCCCCACGCGGAAGCAGCGAGTCTTCTTCGCCCGCCGCTTCTTCGCCGGGACCGTCGGACGTGTCGTCGGCCCAGGCCATGCCTTCGCGTTCGTCAGCCGAGGCGGGTGGGGTCACGCCGGTAAGGCCCGCCAGCAACAACATCCCGGTCAACCAAGCGATCCTTCTCATCGCACACGACCCCCCCTCGGGTATAGAGACGCCGAACATCCGGAAAACTCGGATAAAGTCTCATTTTCCTCTTCGACGGGAAAACCCATGGGCCTTTAGTGGGAGCCAAACCAGCCACCACGCCGGGGATCTTCGCCGGTAAGCTGGGACATCCTTTGTGACTTTGACGGCACGCCGTGCCCGCGCGGTCCTCGAAGACCCTCTCGGGCTGCGGTGCGACGAAATCGGCCAGCGACACCAAACCATGTGACGACCCACCCCCCAGATATATTGAGCCGGTCATCCCGGAGCACTATCCTGGATTACATGGCAGGCTACCTGCAACAATTCGAAGGGAGCGAGCTGGTCCCCGGGTATCGGTTGATCGAATACCTCGGTGGCGGTTCGTTGGGGGACGTGTGGAAGGCGTCCGCGCCGGGCGGGGCCTTGGTGGCGCTAAAAATCGTCAATCTCCGCCGCAGCGGCACGGTCCACGAGTTTCGCGCGCTCGAGCAGATCAAGAACATTCGGGCCCCGAGTCTCGTCCCGGTTTTTGCCTACTGGCTTCTGGACGAGACCGGCCGCGTGATCTCGGACGTCGAGACCAGCCCTTTGCTTCAGCCTTCGGGAAGAGCGTCGCCGGCTCGCGGGCCGATGGTCTCGACCGGTCCACAGCCCGCTTGGCTCGTCATGGCCATGGGGCTCGGATCGAAGAGCCTTTTTCAGCGGCTTCAAGAATGCCTTGGCGAGGGCCAGCCCGGCATTCCCTGGCGCGAATTGCTGGACTATATGGAGGACTCGGCCCGGGGGATCGACTACCTCAACCAGCCCCCCGAGCAGCGCGCGTCGATCATCCACGGCGACATCAAGCCGCACAACATCTTGATCGTGGGGAACGCGGCCCAGATCTGCGATTTCGGCCTGGCTCGCCAGATCAACTCGATTCGCAGCACGAACATGCCCCTGGGCACCGTGGCCTACGCGCCGCCCGAACTCCTCCAATCGCAGGCGCTCCACCAGAACACCGACCAATACAGCCTGGCCGTCAGCTATATCGAGCTTCGCACAGGCGTCCTTCCCTTCGAGGGCGCCACGGTGGTGCAGATTTGGGAGCGGCACCTAAAGGGCGAGTTGGACCTGTCGGCGCTCAAGCCGTGCGAGCGTGCGGTCATCGCCCGGGCGGTTGCCCTGGACCCCAACCAGCGTTGGCCGTCGTGCCGCGAGATGGTCCGCGCGTTGCGCCGGGCCTGCGAGGCGGACGAGGCAGCCGGGCGTGTGGCCGCCGAAAAGCCCGGCGCGGAGATCGTCCCCGGTTGCTGGCTCCTCGAGCCGTTGGGCCGTGGGGCCCTCGGAACGACCTGGAAAGCCCGAACCGAGGACGGAACCCCACTGGCTCTGAAGTCCATCGACCTGTCGCCTGCCAACGTCATCGCCCAGGTCCAATCGCTGCGGCGGTTGCGGCAATGGCGCCACGAGCGCATGGTGCCCATCCTCCGGCTATGGATCATCACGGAGGAGGGCTACGTGTACGAGGATCGGACCGGCGAGGGGTCGGGCGAGTTGGCACTCTTGGAGCCGTACGCGGCCGGGGCGGTTCGCCCTGTCAGGGCCCTCGTCGGCCTGGAACTCGGCACCCGGAACCTGGCCGATTGCTGCGAGCAGCACCGCAAGGCAGGGGCATTGGGAATACCTTGGCGCGAATTGATCGACGTTCTCGACGACGCGGCCGAGGGTCTCGATTACCTCCATCAATCCGGCCGCGGGCTGTTGAAGCCGGCCGTCGTACCCGTCCATTGCCGGATCAAACCGCAAAACCTGGTTCTGATGGGGCATTCGCTGAAGGTCGCGGATTTCGGCTTGCACACGGTTGCCGGTCGGGGGCCCCCGTCGCCGGTTGAAGCGGGGCCCTATGCCCCGCCCGAGGCCTCCCGGGGCCAGTGGTTGCCCGCCAGCGACCAGTTCGCATTGGCCGTTTGCTATGTCGAGATGCGCGCCGGCTTGCCCGCGGCTGCCGCGCCGGACACGCCCGGGGCTGCGGCGCCGGACCAATCGGCACCGAGGGATCTATCGAGCGTGCCGCTGGGGGACCAAGAGCGGGCGGTCGTCGCCCGCGCCCTTGCCCCCGCTCCCGACGACCGGTGGCCTTCGTGCGAGGAGTTCGTGCGTCAGCTGCGCACGGCGTGCGAGGCCGACGAAAAGACCCGCCAGCGCCCCCGCCGCGGCGCCGAGGTCCCCGGCAGCGAGTTCCTGCCCGGCTACCGCTTGATCGAGAAACTCGGCCAGGGGCAGATCGGGCGCGTCTGGAAGGCCACCGGCCGCGGCGGAATGCTCCGGGCCTTGAAGATCGTCGATCTCCGCGGCCGCGCCGGACTGAAGGAACTGGAAGCGCTCGAGCAGGTCAAGGGCATCCGATCCGGCAATCTGGTCTCGATCTCGAGCTACTGGCTGATCGACCGCGAGGGGTTCATCCTCAGCGACTCGCTCAAGGGCCTCGCGCCGGTCTCCCCGCGCACCGGCAAACCCTCTGCCCGCGATTCCGCGACCTTTCCCGCCGCGGAGTTGGTGATCGAGATGGATCTGGCCTCGAAGACGCTGTTCCATCGCCTGAAGGAGTGCCAGCGCGACGGCCGGTCCGGCATCCCGGTCGAGGAATTGCTCCGCTACATGGAGCAGGCCGCCGCGGGCATCGACTACCTGAACCAGCCCGGCGAACGCCCCGACACCGTGCAGGTCGAAATCGTCCACGGCGACATCAAGCCGCAGAACATCATGATCGTGGGCAACACGGCCGCCGTGGGCGACTTCGGCCTGGCCCGCGTCGTCCAGCGCTTGGGCATCCAGCAGACGGGCATGGGCACCTGCGCCTACGCCGCCCCGGAACTCCTCAAAGG
>JANLFZ010000311.1 GCA_024653385.1 Thermoguttaceae bacterium
GTCCCCTTCACGTCCGAAGGGGACAGTCCCCGTGAAGGGTTACCTCCGGCACGTCCGTTTGTTGAGATAGGCGCGATCATGAAGTCTGCTCGCCTCTGGTTGTGTTCGTGTTTCGCCTGGGGACTGCTGGCGGCCGCGGGGATCGCCGCCGAGGTCCGGCCGCTGGAGTTCCTTCGAGAGCTTCAGGCACGCGGGTATCACGACTTCGCCGTCGAGTACCTCGAGATGCTCCAACAGTCCGGCGAACTACCCGAAGAAATTGCCGACGTCTTCGACCTGGAGATGTCGAAGTGCCTGCGAGGGGCGGCCAACCGAGCCTACGACGCGAAGCAGGCAGCCGAATGGATGGACCGGGCCCAGGCCCACCTCGACAAGTTTCTCAAGGAGAAGCCCCAGCATCCCGAAGCCGTCGCGGCAATGGTCTCGGGCGGCAGCTTCGCGGTCGACAACGCCTTGCGGCTGATTCGCGACGCCAAGGCGATCGCCGAAAAGGACAAGGCCCAGGCAGCCAAGCTTCTCAGCGACGGCCGCGCCCGGCTCGCCCAGGCCCGCAAACGCTTCGATGACGCCCGGCAGACCCTCGAGCGGCGCCGGGCCGAAATTCCCGCGCCCAAGGCGCCGACGGGCAAGGCCCGCACCGTCCCCAAGGAAAGCCGGCAGGTCCTCGAACGCCGCGCGCAGCTCGAAGCGAACATCGTCGAGGCCCAGTTCCAGATGGGCCTGGTCGATTACTACCTGGCGCAGACCTATCTCGACCCCAAGGATCCCGCGCGCAGCGCGGCGTTGAAGAACGCCGGCAAGGTCTTCAACGACATCTGGCAGGCCCGCCGCATCACGGCCGGCGGCCAGGTCGACATCGTCGGGCTCCAGGCCCACATGTGGGAAGGCAAAGTCATGGACGACCTCGGCGACTGGCAAACTGCCGTCGACATCTACGACGAGGTCCTCGCCAGCGACCCCGGGCCGAACCTGACTGACAAGCTCCTCGATCCGCTCTTCGCCCAGGTCCATTACTATCGCTTCGTGATCCTGAAGTCGAAACAGCCCGATGTCTTCCTCGACGAGGCCTCCGAGTACCTCAGCCAGTACACGAAGAAGAGCCGGTACGACGGCTACCAGGGCGTCGCCCTGGAGTACGCCAAGGCCCTCCTCGACCTGGCCGGGAAGGCCGAGGGTCAGGAGAAATCGAAGCTGACCCAGCAGGCCACGAGCGTTCTGATCGCCATGGCCCGGGTGCCCAGCTCGCACCAGGCCGAGGCGATCGAACTGCGCAACAAGCTCGGCGGCGGAACCGGGGCGGCCTTCGGCGATCCGGCAAGTGCCAAGACCTTCGTCGAGGCGGTAGGCATCGGCGACGCGGCAGCCCAGTCCGGCAAATGGAAGGAGGCCGCGGCGGGATACCGCCGGGCTCTCGAAATCGGCGACACGGGCAAGGACGCGCCGGCGCGAACCGCGAAGGTGCAGGAGGCCCTCGCCCGCGCCGAGTACATGGTCGCCGCCGAGCTGTACAAGGACGGCAAGTTCGCCGAGTTTCGCGACGCGGCACGGAAGATCGTCCAGGAGTTTCCCAATGCCGCCGTGACCCCCGACGCGGCCACGATGGCCGTCGAGGCGCAGTTGCGTCTGTACTCGGCGATTCCCGCGAACGAGACCGACAAACGAACCGCGGCCCTGGACCTTCTCACGAAAATGGCCAAGGAGGTCGAGAACCGCTGGCCCGGCAAACCGCATGCCGACGACGCCCGCATGGCCATCGCCCAGGCGTCGCTGGTGCGCGGCGAGGTCGACGCGGCGCTTGCGGCGTTCGAGGCCGTCAGCGACCGCTCCGAGCGCTATCCCGTGGCCCAGTCGCTGGCCGCGCAAACCTTCTGGCGACGCTACCTCACCGAGAAACAGAAAGGGGCTCAGGCCGACAAGGACCTCATGGCCGCCGACCGCAAGCGAGCCCTCGAGCACGTCACGGTGAGCGTCGAGCGGTTCAAGAAGGCGGCGGAGCCGGGCAAGCCCTTGACCAAGCAGCACCTCGAGGCCCAGTTGCTCTTGGGCGAAATCAAGCTGGATCAGGGCGAGGCCAAGGAGGCCGCGGCGCTGCTTCAACCGTTGGTCGATCAGGTCAAGGCGGAGAAGCCCTCCGCGCTCGACTTCGTGATGCTGCGGATCTTTTTCGGCGCGGCCCAGGCGTATTTGGCCATTGGCGACATCGCGCATGCGACCGACGTAGGGTTGATTCTCGCCGAGTTGGGCGCCGATGCCCCGCCCATCAATGCCCTGCTCGTGAGGTTCGTCCGCGTGCTCGACGGCGAGTGCCGCAAGGCCGAGGCGGCCGTCACCGAGGCCCAGAGCAAGAACGACGAGAAAGCCCATCAGGCGGCCCTGGCGCGATTGAAGTCGGCTCAAGAGACCGTCGGGGGACTGTTGAAGAAGCTGGCCCAGCGCAAGCAGTTGGGCGTGGCCGACGTGCTCTACCTGGCCGATCAGTGCGCCGCGGTGGGCATGAACGACGAGGCGGCCGCGTTGCTCCAGGCGGTGATCGATCTGGCCCAGCAGGGCGACGCCACGGCCCAGAAGGCCCTTCCGCGGGCCCGGTCGCGCAGGGCCGCCCAGTTGCGCAAGGAGGGCAAGTACGAGCAGGCCATCGAGCAGGTCGAACAGCTCATCAAAGAGAACCCCCGCGCCCTGGATCCCCAGATGGAGCGGGCGCGAATCCTCCAGGCCTGGGCCGAACAAGACCCCGCCCAATTCGACAAGGCCGTGGCCCAGTGGCATTTCATCCGCAACCTGATCGAACCGAACCGCAAGAAGTTCCTCCGCGAGTACTACGAGGTCATCTACAACGCCGCCGACTGCCTGCGCATTCAGGCCGAAAAGGCCGCCGATCGGCAGACGGCCGTCGCCAAGGCCACGGAGGGCGCGAAGGTGCTCACGGCCGCGATGGTCATGAGCGACAAACTCGATGGCGACCCCAATACCCAGGCGAAGTACAAAGCCCTTCTGGAAAAACTCAAGGCGATGAGCCTCGGCGGGGCAAAATAGGGCTTACGCGGGGCGGGCTTTCCGGGTATTCTCTGCGCCGCTTGGCGTTCTTCTGACCCGAGGGGGAGAAACCGCCGGAAAGCCCATCGGTTTTCCGGCCCAACCCGGCCCGGCCCGTTTCAGTGGGCGATCTGAACACGGATGTAGTCCTTGGGAACGCCCGTTCTAGTCCCCCAGTGCGATCAGGATTTCCCTATTTTCCGCGGATTTCCGCGGGAACTCGGGTCGGCGTTGGTTCCGCCCCGCCCTGTCTTCGCCAATTGCCTGGCCTCCCAACTCGCGAACCCCTTGTGCAGGCTAGTTCCAAGGGGTCTAGATAAGCAGCACGCGACGATCCATTGGTGCCTGGATCGTGTCGCCAATCGTTTATGAATCGGTTGGTCCATAGAAGCCGATTGAATTCTGTGCGAAAAGGAAAGGCGTCTTAAGGCTCAAAAGGAAAGGGCAACTTGATGCGAGCGAGAGTCCTTCTGGCCCTGGATTCCCCTCTTCTGCGCGAGACCCTCGCGGACCTCTTGGCCCGGGAAGGCGACATCGAGGTGGTGGGTCAGGTGGACGACCCGGTCGATTTGCTCTTGGCCGTGGAAGAAACCGAGGCCGACGTCGTGTTGCATACATTCCGCGACTCGCCCGAACTGCCCGGCATTTGCAGTCACCTGTTTGCCGAGTTCCCGCACGTGCTGGTGATCGGATTGTCGCCCGACGCCAGTTGGGCGTTCGCGTGCCGGCAGACGGTGACGGTCAAGCCGTTGGCGTCGGTGGGGATCGACGACGTGCTGGCCGAGATTCGTTCTGCGTGCGTCGCAAGCTGAAGGGGGAGAATCCGTGACGCCTGCCGCCCGTCCCAAGGTGCTTCTGTCAGTCCTTTGCGGCTGCCGCCTGATGCGCGAGGCCCTAGTGCGGCGTCTGGCTCGGGAAGCAGGGATCTCGGTGGTGGCCAGCGGTGCGACCTTGCACGACCTGCTTGCGGCGCCCGGTGTGCGCAATACCCAGGTGCTGGTGATCAACGACGACGCGCACGCCTGGCCGATGTTCGTCGACGCCACGGCGATCCTGCCGTCGGCTGAAGTCGTGATGCTGGTCGACGATCACGATCTCGCCAGTGCGGTCCGGTACATCGAGGCGGGGGCGCGGGCGTGCGTCGAGCACAGTGCCTCGTTGGCCTTGCTCGTCCAGGCGATCGAGGCCGCCGCGCAAGGCCGGAGCGTGGCGTCGGGCGCGATGGTCGCCTGCGTGATCCGCCGGCTCCACCGATTGCCGCCTCGGAAGACACCCGTCCGGCGCGATGGGGTTCCGGCGCTGACCGACCGCGAGGCGGAGGTGCTCCGGCTGGTCGCCGAGGGCCTTTCGAACAAGCAGATCGCCCGGTGGCTGCGCATCAAGATCTCCACGGTCAAGACCTTCGTGCATCAGATCCTGAAGAAGCTCCATGTGAGACGACGACGTGACGTGCTGCTGCGGAGCCGGGGCATCGAAGTGTGAAACCCCGGGTTACTGGATTCCCGGGCGGTAACGTGAGAGCAGGAAGCCGTTTATTTGGCTCACAGGGGGCTTTGGGAGGAACCATGACAGCCTTGGCAGCGCCCGTCGCCACCCCGTCGAATCTCATGCGCCGACGAGACGACGCGAGCCGGTCGGTTCGAGTGATCGCGTTTCGCGCGCCGGAGCGCGTGGTGAGCGACCGGCTCGAGCGATTGCTTGGCGAGGCGGAGATCGATTTTCGCATCGCGGCGTCGCGCGAGGACTTCCGCGGCGCGTTCCGCCTGGTGTACCAGGCGTATGTGCGCGGTGGTCTGGCCGAAACCAATCCTTACCGGATGCGGGTGACGCCGTACCAGCTTCTGCCCACCACCGAGGTCTTCGTCGCCGCGCGCGGAACCGAGGTGGTCGCCACGATGAGCCTGGTGCGCGACGGGCAACTTGGACTGCCGATGGAGGCGATCTATCCCGATCAGGTCGATTGGCTTCGGCAGCGCGGGCTGGCGCTGGCGGAGGTTTCGTGCCTGGCCGACGCGAGGGACGCGGGGAAAAATTCGCCCGCCACCGCGATGCGTTTGATGAGCCTCATGGCCCAATGCGCGCTGGCGCGGGGGGTCAACCAGTTGCTCATTGCGGTCCATCCGCGCCATGCCCGATTCTACCAGCGCTTCACGGCCTTTGAGCCGATCGGCGGCCTGCGCCAATACCACGCCGTGTGCGACCGGCCCGCCGTGGCCCTGGCGCTGGACATCGACCGTGCTCCGATCGACCACCCCGATCTTTATCGCCGGTTCTTCGGTCTGCCGTTTCCAGAGAGTTCGTTGGCGTACCGCCCCATGCCGGAATACCTGCGCCTGGAGTTCGAGCCGGTCGTCGAAGTCAGTTACGACGCGCACGTGTACTGGGAATCGGCCATGGCGGGCTAAAGTTTCCAGGGGCATTTGCCGACCCAAGCGCCGTGTGCGCCGATGATAACGGTTATGGCGAGAAGGGCGTTCGTTCGGGCGGGAGCGGTGGGCGTTGCGTTGCCGCGCCGAACGCGCCGCAGGCCATGACGGCCGGGCTGCCGGAAGAATGCGCCCGACGAGGGGGGCGGTTTCCTTCGGAGTACGCGTGCGCTTCCGACCGCGGTCTATGCTTGAGTTGAGGCCATGAAATGAGATGTGGTCCATCGCACTGGAAACCCTCATCGCCGACCGCGCCAAATTGCTGACTGCCCTGGTCGGCGTGATTTTCGCCATCGTCTTGGTCAATGTGCAAGGCGGGTTCTTCCTCGGGCTCATTGGCCGCGCCAGTCTCTTGGTCGACTATAGCCAGGCCGACATCTGGGCAGGCCACCGGCAGATGCACAATGTGGACCTTCCTCGCGATGTGCCGCGGCGGTGGGTCTATCGCATCCGCGGCGTTCCGGGCGTGCGCGACGCCGAACCGTACCTTCTGGGTGTCACCGAAGCGACGCTTCCCAGCGGCGGCTATGCCGAAGTCGTGGTGGTCGGCACCGAACCCCAGGCGCGGCTCGGCACGCCTTGGAACCTCGTCCAGGGCAGCCTCGATTCGATGCTCAAGCCCAGCGGCATCGTCGTCGATCAGACCGAGGCCGACAAGCTGGACCACCCGACGATCGGATCGCTCCGCGAGATCGGCGGGCGGCGAGCCCGGGTCGTCGGCATGACGCGCGGCATCATGGGTTTCTTGGTCTTCCCTTATGTCTTCACGACCTACGACCGCGCGGCCGCCTACCTGCACAAACCGCCGGAGTTCTGTTCCTACTTCCTCGTGGATGTCGAGCCGGGCGCGGATGTCCATCAGGTCTGCGACTCGATCCGCCAGCGCATTCCCGAGATCGATGCCTACCCTCGCGACGAGTACAGTTGGGTATCGATTCGCTTCTGGCTCACGAGGACTGGGTTAGGTATCAGCTTTGGAGCTGCAACGCTCTTGGGGCTTCTCGTGGGCGTGGTGATGGTCGCCCAGACCCTGTACGCCTTGGTGCTGGACCGGCTTGTCGAGTTCGGCACGCTCAAGGCGATCGGCGCCACCGAGCGGCAGATCTTCGCGGTGTTGCTCGTCCAGGCCTTTGCCATGGCCGCGGTCGGCTGGCTGGCGGGACTGGGACTCACTTGGGCCATCCAATCGATCTACAGCACGCCCCGCGCGCCGATCGTCATCCCCTGGTGGCTCTCGCTGGGCAGCGGGTTCCTCGTTCTGGGCATCTGCGTGGTTTCGTCGTTGCTCCCGTACCTCCGCATCCGGAAGCTCGATCCCATGATCGTCCTCCAAGGATAGCATCCCGTATGGAAACCACCGGCCGCCAATCCGATCCCCGCGAGCCAATCGGCCAGCCACCGGGCGCCTTGGAAGCCGGCGCCCGCTTGGCCGTTTGCGTCCGCAACTTGCACAAGGCGTACCGCAACGGCAACGTCATTGCGCCGGTTCTCAACGGGGTCGAGCTGGCGGTCGAGCGCGGCCAGTGCGTCTACCTGGCCGGCCCGTCGGGCATGAGGCCCTTTCTGCGGTTTGTGAACATCAGGGTGCAGCGGTCATGAAGAAGATCCCCATCGTGTCCATCATCGGCTTTTCGGGCAGCGGGAAGACGACGCTCTTGTCGGTCCTTGGGTGCATTCTCTCGCCCGACGAGGGCGAGGTGGAGATCTACGGACACGAGATCGCCGCGTTGGACGAGGCCCAGCGCATCGAATTCCGCCGCCGACTGATCGGCTTCGTCTTTCAACGCTTCCATTTAATCCGCGGCCTGACGGCCCTTCAGAACGTCTGCGTGCCGCTGACGATCCGCGGCATGGGCTGGCGATCGGCCGAGCGCCGGGC
>JANLFZ010000312.1:0-2917 GCA_024653385.1 Thermoguttaceae bacterium
GTCGCCGTCGAGGCGACGAACACGGGCTTGGAAGCCACGGCCTGGGGGGACACCTGCATGGTGGGCGAGGCTTGGCCCGCCAGCCGCGCCAGCGCGCTACCCGGATCGTCGGTGATCATACCCGGCCGGATCTGGTGTTCGGCCAGAATCCGCTCGAAGGTCTGTTCGCGCACCGCCTCGACCGAGATCTCGCAATGGACCACCAGCACATCGTCCGTCGCGCCGGCTTGGGCGGCCACCGACGATTCGGGCGAAGCCCGCCACCCGTCGTCTCGGTCGGAGGCCCCGATCGTCGGCACGTGGTCGCCGGAAGGAGCCGAGGCCACGGGCGGCAGATCCACGGCGGGCCCATCGGCCACCGGACGCGAAGGGTCGGAGTGCCACAGGGCAATCAACAATGCGGCGGCCGCGGCGACCGCCGGCCAGAGGATGTTCCTCGGACGCAGCGCCCGGCGCAGCACGCTCTGGACGCCGCCGGCCGTCGCCGGGCGCAGCTCCGAGGGATCCACTTCCAGCGGTTCGCACAGCATCCGCCGCTCGGCCGCCCGGAGAACCTGGTCGGGAAACGCCGCGTCGAGACGATGGGATGGAAGCGATTGGATTGCCGAACGAATCGCCTGGAACTGCTCGAACGTCCGCCGCGCGGCAGGGTCCTCGGCGAGCCACCGCTCGACGCCCGCGCGCTCCTCCGGCGCTAGCTCGCCGTCAAGGTAGGCGCTGAGCAATTCGTCATTTTCCGAAGACCGGCTCATACATCACCCCCGCCGCGAACCGTCCGTTCTTGACCATGTGTTCGAATGCTTCGCCCTCTCCGTTCCTGTCAGTCGTCAAGGTGCAGCACGTCTTTGAGCATGTCGCGGAGCTGAAGCCGGGCTCGGTGCAGGCGACTGCGCACGGTGCCCAGGGGCAGGTCCAGCATCTCGGCGATCTCTTCGTAGCAGTACCCGTCCATCTCCCGCAGCACCAACACCGTGCGGTACTCGTCGCCCAGCGCGGCAATCGCCTCTTGGATCTGGCGGCGTCGCTCCTCGAGTTCCATGTGCTCCGATGGCCCCGCTCCTCCGTCGATCGGCTCGCGCCCAATCGATTCCCGGGCCTCTTCCACCGAGACCGACGGCCGCTTGCGCCGACAAAGGCTGGCCGCCACGTTGAATGCGATGCGGTACAGCCAGGTGTAAAACGCACAGTTTTGGTGAAACGTCTCCAGCTTCAGGAAGGCCTGGACGAAGGCGTCCTGGACCACGTCGCGGGCGTCATCGCGGCTCCCGACGACGTGGACCATGGTGTTGTACAGCCGGTCCTGGTACTTTTCGACCAAGAGGCCGAACGCCGCCGACTGACCCGCCAGGGTTTGCTCGATCAGTTGGGCGTCGTCGTTCACGGCTCTTCCAGGGAGTTGGACGCGCTGCCACGGGGGAAAGTTCCCGATAGAGTCGCGACCCCCGGTCGCGATCGCGCCAAGCAGGCGGCTCTCTTCATCATCCCGTCTGGCGGCGGTGTTGTCAAACCCTTATTAGAAGGGAACTTGCAACCGAAACGCGGGTGGCGCACCACGCGGCTCCTGTTGATGGACCCGGGGGGGGCACTCGCGCGCGGCTGCGCAGAGAAACCAGCTCTTTGGCAGGATCATAGTACACTACAGAGGGGTCTCTTCGCACCACACGCCGGGGCTTCGGCCGCAATCGAGGCCATTCTCTTGCGATCGGCCGAATCAGGGCTTCCACTTTCCGCCGATAGGCGCGGTAACCGTTCACGGGGACTGTCCCAGTTTTCGCGGCGAAAAGGCGCGAAAATGGGGCTGTCCCCTTCGGCCGTCAAGGGGACAGCCCGTGCCGAACTTCAGGTCCAGCTTGACTATCGCGCGTCCCGGCCGCAAGATGGCAGGGTGCCAGAAGCTGTCCGGAAGCTGAGACGGGCTCGCGCGGCGAGGATCCCGCTGGGACGAGGCCCTGGAAGCAGGGCGTTGGTCCGGGTTGGCAAACAGCCTCTTGTGACGGCGGCAGATCCCAATGTTCCTGTACCAAGAGGAGTTTGACCATGTCCAGAAATGCCCGTCTTGCCGGCGGTCTGTGTTGCCTGGCGGCCTTGGCGATTGCCGCGGGCGTCGCGCGGGCCGAGAAGACCCTGCGCTACAAGTTCAAGCCTGGCGAAACGATCCACTACGTCATGCGTCAGGACATGGTCCAGAATGTGACCGCTCAGGACAAGCCCATCAAAGTCTCGATGACGCAGACCCTGGACATGAGCCAGAAGGTCGACTCGGTCGATGACGAGGGCACGGCGTCGGTGACGCAGACCGTCGAACGAATCCGCATGACGATGACCCTTCCTCAGGGGCCGGGCGTGGATTACGATTCGGCCTCCGACAAGGCGCCCGAAGGGCTGGCCGCGAAGCTGGCGCCGATCCTGGGGGCCATCGTCAAGCAGCCGATCCGGGTCAAGATCACCTCGTGCGGCACCACCCGCGACATGAAACTGCCCGAGGGAATGTTGGAGCAAATGAAGAAGGGCCTTGGGCCCGTGGGCGAGATGTTCTCGGACGACAGCTTCCGGCAGATGGCCAACCTCGCCGTGCTCCCCGAAGAGCCGGTCGTGCCCGGCAAGACGTGGAGTCACCAGGCCACGCTCAAGAACGCGATGTTCGGCAAGGCCCGAGTCGATACCACCTTCCGCTACGAAGGCGAGGAGAACCGCGGCGGCAAGCCGATCGAGAAGATCGCCTCGACCGTGAAGATGCAGTTCGGCGATAAGATCGGGCAGGCGAACATCGCGGTCAAGCAACAGGACAACCGGGGCACGATCTACTTCGACAACGCCGCCGGACGGATCATCGAGAGTACAGGCAAGACGCGGATGAAGATCGAGATCAGTATCGGGGGAGTGAAGCTCGACCAGGATATGGAGATGAACATGGAGA
>JANLFZ010000312.1:2927-7331 GCA_024653385.1 Thermoguttaceae bacterium
CTTTTATCAACTCCTACCGCCGGGCAGTTCCCCCGAACCGAAGAGCCTGTGAACCTTAGCCATCGAGGACGACACCATGCACCACACCTGGACGCTTCGTGCGATTTCCGCCGCATTGACCTTGGCTTTCGCCGCCGCCGCCCTGGCGGACGACCCCTGGGTCGTGTACGAGGGCAAGGAAGGGCCGGGCAAGGGGAAGCACATCGTGCTCGTCTCCGGCGACGAGGAATACCGCTCCGAAGAGGCCCTCGTGCAACTCGGCAGGATCCTCGCCGTCCGTCACGGATTCAAGTGTACCGTGCTGTTCGGCATGGACCCCGACGGCACGATCAATCCCACGAACGTGAGCAACATTCCGGGCCTGGAGGCGCTGAAGACCGCCGACTTGATGATTATCGCCACCCGATTCCGCAACCTGCCCGACGACCAGATGCGGCACATCGTCGAGTACGTCGAGGCGGGCAAGCCGATCATCGGCATGCGCACCGCCACCCACGCCTTCAATATTCCCCCCGGCAAGACCTACTCGAAGTGGAGTTTCAACAGCAAGGAATGGGATGGCGGGTTCGGGCGTCAGATCCTCGGCGAGACGTGGATCAACCACCACGGGTACCACGGCAAGGAGAGCACGCGGGGCGTGGTGGCCAAGGGGATGGAGAACCACCCGATCGTGCGCGGCTGCGAAGACATCTGGGGGCCGACCGACGTGTACACGGTCCGGTTGCCGCTGCCCGGCGACAGCAAGCCGCTGGTCCTGGGGCAGGTGCTCGAAGGCATGAAGCCGACCGATCCGCCGGTCAAGAACCAGAAGAACGACCCCATGATGCCCATCGCCTGGATCAAGACCTACCAGGGCCGCGGGGGGCAAACCGGTCGCGTGTTCACCACGACGATGGGCGCGGCCACGGATCTGGCGAGTGAGGGCCTGCGGCGCCTCTTGGTCAATGCCTCGTACTGGTGCCTGGGCATGGAGGACCAAATCCCGGCGCGGGCCAACGTCGACATTGTGGGCGAGTACCGACCCACGAACTTCGGCTTCGGCAAACACACCAAGGGGGTCAAACCGTCGGACCTCAAGCTGCCCTAGGCCGGCGGCGCGGCCGTCCATGCGAGTCCCATCAGGAGATCCGTCATGTCGCACGAGAAGATCAACCGTCGCGAGTTCATCCACCAGAGCGCCGCCGCGGCCGTCGGCGTGGCCGCGGGGCTGTCGGCCACCGCGACCGTCCTGGCCGGCAATCCAGCCGGCGCCGACACCAGCAAGATCCTCAACTACAACCCCGACATGGAGTACCGACGCTGCGGCAAGACGGGACTGATGGTCTCGTGCATCGCCCTGGGCGGACATTGGAAACGCCTGGTCAAAGTGATCGGCGGCGACGAGCCCGAAGGGTGGATGACCGTGCGCATCGACGACGCGGCCTTTCAGAAGAACCGCGCCGACGTCGTCTCGCAGTGCATCGAGCGGGGCATCAATTACGTCGACGCATGCTGCGGCGAAGAGATCCTGGCCTATGCCCGGGCGCTGAAGGGCCGGCGCGACAAGATGTACTTCGGCTACTCGTGGCACGTCAAAGAGAGCCGCTTCCCCGAGTGGCGCTCGGCCGCGAAACTGAAGCAAGGGCTCGACGAGGGGATGAAAGAGGCCGGCCTGGAGTACGTCGACCTCTGGCGCATCAGCCTCCTGACCGATAGCCACATGCACAGCGACGCGGAACTCGACGAAGTGGCCGCCGCGCTGGACTGGGCCAAGAAAACCGGCCGGGCGCGGTTCGTGGGCGTCTCGTCCCACGACCGGCCGCACCTGAAAAAGATGATCGAAACCTACCCCGCCCAGATGGAGGTCATCCTCACGCCCTACACGGCCAAGACCAAGGTGATCGACGACTCCAGCGGCCTGTTCGCCGCGATCCGCAAGCACGACGTGGGGTGGTTCGGCATCAAGCCCTTCGCCAGCAACTCGATCTTCAAGGGCGACGGCTCGCCGACGCATCCGCAGGCCGAGGCCGACAGCCAGCTCGCGCGCCTGACGCTCCGCTACATCCTGTGCAACCCGGCCATTACAGCGCCCATCCCCGGCTTGATCAGCCGCGAACAGGTCGATAACGCCGCCCTGGCCGTGCTCGAACGGCGCCAGCTCGACGAGAAGGAAAAAGCCATGCTCGACGAGGCCACGGACCGAGCCTTCGCCACGTTGCCGCCACGGTACCAGTGGCTCCGGGACTGGGAGTACATCTGAACGGTCGGATCGCCCGCGGGGTTTACCCTCTCGGGTACTGCCGGCAATACTCGTACATCGCGATGGCCGCCGCCGTGGCGGCATTGTGGGCGTAGGGCAGGCCGTAGACCGGGATTTCCACCACGTCGTCCACGAGGCGGAGCGTCTCCGGCTCGATCCCCAACCGTTCGTTCCCGATCACCAGGAGTGTCTTGCGAGGGAACGCATAGGTGTATAGCGGTTTCGAGTGTTCGGTCTGCTCGAGGCCGACGAGGTGGTAGCCCTCGCGCTTCATTTTCTCGAGAACCGGCGGCAGGGTGCGGTGGGTTTCGAGGGTGACGGTGTGGCCGGCGTCGCGGGCGATGTCGTTGACGACTCGGCCCGTGCCGCAGCATATGACTCGGCGCACCCCGCAGCAGCCGGCCGCGCGAACGATGCGCGACAGGTTCACGTTGCTCCGCATGGGGGCACAGGCGACGACCAGGTCGCGCGGCCGTTCTAACTCGGCCGGGGGTTTGTGACGTTGCTGTACAAACTCGCTCATCGCGGTCGTCCGGCGACGAAAAAAGAAAGGCCAGGCATCTTACCCGAGGAGGATCTGATCGGGCAAGTCCTGGCCCGAGTGCTGCGCAACGCTACGGTACCCGTGCGCGCACGTCGTACGCCGAGGAAGACGGCCATTCCAACGAAGCCCGGGCACATTTCCCGCAGGCCACCCCCTTATCGAGGGAGATTCGATAGGGTATGACCAGCACACTCCCGCGACCGTGGACACGGTGATTGCGAGAATCGGAGACTGGTCCAGGACATCGAGCGCCCCAGGAAACCAGTGTAATCGTTTCTTGACATCAGTGGAAGCGCAGATATCGAAATGAAACATACCCTCCACACCGGGTACTTTCCAATGGTGGAACGGAGTACCCACTGAGTAGCACTGAATTGACGTTCATGAGTTCACGGATGTTTTTCTAAAGCCCGTAGATTTCCCAAAAGGTCCCGTTCTCGGTCGAAGGAACACCTGCCGACGTGCCGATAGGTTAATCTGTCGGCACTCAGAGGCTGTCCGGAACCGGTGACCGGTTCGCGGCTGTTGTGGGACCGGATTGGCCCAAGCACGGCACATGGCGTCGGGGCTTGGGCCCGTTTCCGGGCGGCCTTTCACCCCGCTTCCCGCCACTCAGGCACCGCTGCCTGTCGGCGCAGTCCCGGTGCGCTTTCCAGGAGTATTCACCCCAGATGTTGACTCGTTTTCGGCAGATCGACAGCCTGGTCGAGCTACGCGATTACGTGAACGAGACGTTGTGCGATTACAATGAGCTTCAAATCGATGCCTTCCAGATGACCGAGAAGATTCTCCGCCGTGGAGACCGGCCGTGCGGGATTTATTTTTGCCTGCACGGGCCCCGGGCCGTGAAGTTCACGGCCATCTGGGAGACGGACCGTAACCAGGTACTGTTTTACAACGCCAGCGGCGAGCGGTTTCAGAAGACCCAGTTGCTGAACCATCTCAGCTTGGACCGCAGCGCCGCCTGATCCACCCGCCTGAACGCCGTCCGCGATCGCCCGCCACCGACCGGAGCGGCTTCTTGACAACACGGAGGTTGTCCCATGCTTGTGCTTTCCCGACGGGAGAGAGAACGCATCCGGCTGGGCGACTCGATCGTGATCACGGTCGTGCGCGTCGCCCGAGACCGGGTTCGCCTGGGTATCGAGGCCCCGCCCGACGTGCTCGTCCTTCGCGGCGAGTTGGAGGCACGGCCGGGGTCCGAGCCGGCGATTCCTTCCTGAGGGAAGCCGGCGGGTGCGACGACCGCTGGTCCTATGGTCGTCCGCGCGGCGAATGCCGCCGCGCGGTGTTGACGGCCACGTCCCGCGAACGCCTAGCGGCACTCGGCCGCGGTAACCGTTCCCGGGGGACTGTCCCGACGTTCGCGGCAAAGGAACGCGAACATGGGACGGTCCCCTGCCTGTGAACGGTTCCCCGCTTTCCGGCCAGGCCTTGCAGCCGCACGAACGGAAGGGCTAGAATCAGCCTCCGTTGCGGCCGCCTTCTGGAGTGCGCGCATGACCCGCTGTGCCGTGTGCCGGAGCATGATCGACGAAGAGGACTTGTTCTGCGCGAACTGCGGGACCGAGGCGCCGCGGACCGACCGGCCTGCGCCCCGCGCCAGCCGGTCCGGGCGCAG
>JANLFZ010000313.1 GCA_024653385.1 Thermoguttaceae bacterium
GGCGGAAGTGATCGCGTGCGTGCAAAGCACGCACCCTACTTGCCACGCCCTTCACCGCCGTTCAGGGCGTGCCACCCGCCGCTGCGCACAACGGCTATGACTTCCGCTTTGCGGACGTGAGCGACTCGCCGGGGACGCAAGGCAAGGGACCCAACAACAACCCGGCGTCCATCTTCGGCGCACACATGTTCACGCAGTTCACCATCGGCACGACCACCATCTGGTTCGACCCGAGTTACGGGTGCTGCTACTCGGGCGCGAGCGAAGAGGCCAGGGAACGGGATTTCGATGACGGTAGCATTGCGGGGTACTTTCGCCAAGTGACTGCCAACGTGAGGGAATGGGTTATCCAGGTCGATCTCAACGGTGACACGGATACCAATGACATCGTTTCCTCGCCGGTCTTCCTGGTTAGGACTAACGTGATTGGCACACGCGAAATGGATGCGACGATTTCCTGATTGATTCATGCAGGAGTATTGGCCGTGAACACTTTCCTCAGCAGTGTTGCCGTGTTGGCATGGGGCTTGGCGTGCGACCCCGGCGAGGCCCGGAGAGTCGTCGCCCAGCCGTGGCCGTCCTCGCTGGCGTACGGGGCGATCCACGACGGCCATCTGCTCTCCAATCATCGCAGGGGTGACTCCGAATGGTTCTGGACCGACGCGATGCACGCGGACCCAAAACGCGCCATGGCGGCGCTTCGCAAGGACGATGGCCTCCGCTGGTTTTGGGCCGACATGGCCCGAGCCGAAGTGAAACCACTGGAAGCCGTTCTGCCCGAAGCGGCAAAGGGCTTGTCGCAGCTCAAATACACCGGCTTGTGGACCAGGTGGCCTTGGGCGGCGCCGCACCGCTGGCGGCTGGGCTGTGGCTACTTCTGGGCGACCAGGGCAGAGGGAACCGTGGCCAGCACTCTGCCCGTCACCTGTTTGTTGCGCATGGCCTTCCCAGAGCCGGCACCCATCGCGAACGGCGGGAAAGGGAAGGATGCGCCGACGCGGGGGACTCCGCTGACAACGGCGTACGCGGTGGCCGGCTCCACGCAAGCTGGGCAAAACGGCACTCCCGAGGCCTTGCTCAAGGATTCTGGGAATGCGCCCCCTCGGGGCAGCTTGGCGATTCACGTGATCGCATACGGCCGTCTTATTTGGCACAAGGCCAATATCGCCTATGACCGAGCGCCGGCTGGTAGGACGCCTCGCGACGACAAGCGGTCTTTCCGCCTCGACTGGGACATCGTTCCGCTTTCCCCCTGGCATCTGGCACTATTCCTGCTGACGAACGATCGGGTGACGGTCTGGGAGTATTCTTTCCGGCCCGTCGGTGGGGATGAGGAACGTGGCATGGAGCTTGAGGGACACTGGACTGAGGCGGGCGCCTTTCCCGCGCCCTTCGGCGAGCCCTTTCACGTCGCGGCCGGCGACGGGGCGTACTTTTTCGTCACCGACTCCGGGGCGCTGTACGCGGCCGAGGAGGCCGGCGGCCAGTGGAAAACCCGGACCCTTTGAAAGGACGCCAATCGGCCGATCATCGCGATGCTCACGCGCGCCGAGGACCCCGGCGCTTGGGTCTTCGGCAAGGATTTCTACTTCGACCTGGCCCGCGAGATCAAGCCCAAGCCCTGCCGGGATGTCACCCAAGGACGCAAAGACCTGGGCGAGCCGATGCGCACGGTCTACGAGTGCGCCCGCGTGCTCCACGAGAACGGGGAGGTGAACAAAGCCCAGGCAAAGTAGATGCAGGGTGGATGCTTTGCACCCACGCCGGCCCGCTATACCATGGGCGCGTGCGTGCAGAGCACGCACTCTACTTGCTGAGTGTACCCGCCGCTTGACCGGCCAGGAGAATCGTCATGAGCACTTCGCGTTGTGCTATGATCCTCGCTGCGATCCTTGCCGTCGGTCCTTTCGGGGCTCCAGCGTCCGCCGCGGTCTTCCACGTCGCCCCGGACGGCAACGACGCCTGGAGCGGCGCTCTCGCGCGGCCCAACGCCGGGCGGACCGACGGCCCCTTGGCCACGCTCCAGGGCGCGCGCGACGCGGTGCGGCGGCTGAAGGCCAAGGGGCCGTTGGCCGAGCCGGTCCGCGTGCTCATCGCCGACGGCACGTATCGTCTGGCGGCCCCGGTCGTCTTCGAACCCGGCGACAGCGGAACCGAAAAGTGCCCCGTGACGTACGAGGCGGCCCCCGGCGCCAAGCCGGTTTTCGATGGCGGACGGACGATCACGGGCTTCAAGCCGGGGCCCGACGGCCTCTGGACGGCCACGGTGCCCGACGTCAAGTCGGGGCAATGGTACTTCGAGCAGCTTTGGGTCAATGGCCGCCGCGCGGTGCGGGCCCGATCGCCGAACAAGTTCTACTATTACGTGCGCCGGGCCGTCCACGACGGCGCCGATCCCGCCACGGGCAAGCCGGTCGATCTGTCGAAACGGGCTTTCATCGCCGATCAGAAGGACTTCGCTCTCCTAGGGACCGTGCCCAAAGAGCGTTGGACCGACACGATCATCGTCGCCTACCACGCCTGGGAGACGTCGCTTCACCGCGTGGCGGCGCTCGATCCCAAAGCCCGCGCCGTGATCACCACGGGCGATGCCCCCTGGCCGTTCCTCTGGCTCGGTCCAGGGCAGCGCTACCATGTCGAGAACCTCAAGGCCGCCCTCGACGCGCCGGGCGAATGGTTTCTCGACCGCGACGGCACGCTCTACTATAAGCCGCTTTCGGGCGAGGACATGACCAAGGCCGAGGTCGTGGCCCCGCTCGCTTCGGGGTTCCTTATTCTGGCCGGCGACGCACGGAAGGGACACTTCGTCGAGCATCTGGCGCTGCGGGGTCTGACCTTCCGTCATGGCCAGTACCTCTTGCCGCCTCAAGGGCACGGCGACGCCCAGGCCGCGGTGCGCATTGGCGGGGCAATCCAGGCCGACGGCGCGCGCCACGTGGCCGTCGAGGGCTGCGAGATTGCTCACGTGGGCACCTATGCCGTATGGTTCCGCCGCGGATGCCGCGATTGCCGCGTGGTGCGGTGCCACCTGCACGATCTGGGCGCCGGCGGGGTGAAACTCGGCGATGGCTGGGAGAACGACAATCCCCAGCCGGCCGACCAGACCAGCCACAACCGGGTCGACAACAACATCATCCAGGACGGCGGCCACTTGTTCCGCGGCGCCGTCGGCGTGTGGATCGGTCACAGCGCGTACAACGAGGTGACCCACAACGACATTGCCGACTTCCGCTACACGGGCGTGTCGGTCGGATGGCGCTGGGGATATGCCCCCAGCCAGGCCCATCACAACAAGGTCGAGTTCAACCATATTCACCATCTCGGCTGGGGCGTGCTCAGCGACATGGGCGGGGTCTACACCCTGGGTACCTCGCCCGGAACCACGGTCAGCAACAACCACATCCACGATGTGTACTCGTACGACCGCTACGGTTGGGGCGGCATCGGCCTGTACAACGACGAGGGCAGCACCGGCATCGTGATGGAAAACAACCTGGTCCACGATTGCCACAGTAGCTTCAACCACCACTACGGCAAGGAGAACGTGGTCCGGAACAACATCTTCGCCTTCGGCAAGGTGACCCAGTTGAACCGCGCCCGGGTCGAGCCGCACCTCTCGTTCACGTTCGAGAGGAACCTGGTGTACTGGACCGAGGGTGAGTTTCTCCATGGCAATTGGAAAGATGCCAACGTACGTCTGGCGTCGAACCTGTACTGGGACGCCTCGGGCAAGCCGGTCTCGTTCGCCGGAATGCCTCTGGCCGAGTGGCAGGCCCAGGGCAAGGACGCCGGCTCGCTCGTGGCCGACCCCCAGTTCGTCGATCCGAAGGCCCGCGACTTCCGGCTTCGGCCCGGCTCGCCGGCCGAGAAGATCGGTTTTGAGCCATTCGATTTCGCGCGGGCCGGAGTCTACGGCGATGCGGCGTGGATCGCCCTGGCTCGGGCCCGCACGTATCCGGCGGTCGAGTATGCCCCGGATCCGCCGTCGCTGGCGCTGGCGATTTGCGACGACTTCGAGCGGGCCGACGGCCAGACGGTGCTGCCCGACGCCTCGGTGCATCACGAGGGCCGTGCCGCGCTGTTGGCGCTTTCAAGCGAGGCGCCGGCCGGCGGCAAGCGGTGCTTGAAGATGACCGACGCGGCAGACCTTCAGTTCGCGTTCAACCCGCACTTCTTCTACGTTCCGCGGCACACCGGCGGCGTGACACGGTGCCGCTTCGACGTGAAGATGGGTCCCGGGGCGACGCTCGTCCACGAGTGGCGCGACGACGCCAGCCCGTACCGCGTCGGGCCGTCGATCTACGTGCAACAAGGAAAACTGCTCGCCCAGGGCAAGCCGCTTCTGGATGTACCCACCGGCGTGTGGTTCCGCATCGAGGTGGCCGCGGGCTTGGGCGGCGACGCGACCGGCACGTGGGACCTTACGGTGACGCTGCCCGGCCAAGCGCCGAAGACGTTCGCGAAGTTGCCCGTCGGCAGTCGGGCGTGGAAGAAGCTCGATTGGCTGGGGTTCTGTAGCGTCGCCACGCAGCCGACGACGATCTGGCTCGACAACTTGGAGCTGACGAACCCGGCCGCCCAGTAGAGATCCCTGAGCAGCCGGAGCGGCGCACAAGGCGCCGCGTCCGGCGCTCAGTCAAGACTCCGCCGCGAAGCACTTGCCGGAGCGGCTGACCCAGAAGCCGCGAAACCCGGCAAGATAGTTGCTCCAACCCCAGGAGGGAGGGTTGTGTCGAGTTCCCGCTTCTCGACACGTTCGGCGGAGCCGCAACATAGCTGCTTGTCGCGCGCGGGAACGCGCGTTTGGGTGCAACAGGGTGTTTGTCGTTCCGATGACGAGGTGCGTCTTGTACCTGGTTTCTGGGTTCGTGTAAAGACGTTCTTGTGATTTGTCTTGGGGTGATCGTGTCTTGTGTGTCGGCCGCGAACCGGCGAAGGGCGTCCCGGTCAGGCGGCGCGCCGGCGAGGAAAGCGGCGAAGCGCGTCAGCCACTTTTTCCAGCGACACCCCCCGCACTCCCTTGAACAGGACGACATCGCCCGGGACGAGCGTCTGGGCGATGCGCGGCAGGATTTCCTCGGGGCTGCGGCACGCCACGGCGCGCGAGGCCGGCATGCCCGCGGCCCTGGCCGCCGCCACCATGTCGCCCGCATGGTCTCCGAATGCGAACAGCAGATCGGCACTTGCCCACGCCACCGCGAGATTCCCCAATTCGCGATGGACTGTCACCGGCGATTCCCCGCTCGTCTCGATGTCTCCGCAGACCACGATGCGGCGTCCCGGCACGTCGAAGTCCCGGAGGAACGCTAGCGCATCGCGCGCGGCCGGCGCGGTTGGGCGGTTCATGTCGCAGATGACCGTGGCCCCGCGCAGCTCGATGACCTGACAATGCGCGGGGACCGACTCGAAGGTTCCCAGTCCCCGGGCGATGTCGCCGGCGGACAAGCCCATCGCCCGCCCGACCTCGATCGCCATCAAGGCGGCCGTCAGGTGGTGGCGACCCCACACCGGCACGTGGAACCGGCAGTCGTCCAGGCGGAAGCTCAGGGTACCGCGTCCCCACTCGACGTCAGACGCCCAGAGGTCGCAACCGGGCCCCTGTCCGACCCAGCGCACCGGTGCCTTGCACACCTGGGCGAATCGCCGCAGCCAGGGGTCATCGCCCAAGACGGCCAAGCCATCCGGTGGCAGCGACGCAAGCAACTCTTCGGCGGCGTCGGCGATCTCTTTGCGCCCGCCGAGGCCGCCAGGGTGGCCCTCGGCCACTTGAGTCAGGACGGCGATTTTCGGGGTGCATAGGGTCACCGGCGAGGTCGGGTCGCAAAGCCGCCGGGGGCTCATCTCGAACAGGGCGTAGTCGTGTTGGGGCTCGAGATCGAGCATGGCCAACGGAAGCCCGAACGGCTGGTTGTCCGCGCGCACCCCGGCCGCCCCCCGAAAGCGAGTCCTGAGCGTCGCGTGGATCATCTGCCGCACGGTCGTCTTGGCAGCGCTTCCCGAGACGGCAATGGCCGTCCCGCGAAACTGGCGGCGGTTCCACGCGGCCCACTGCCAGAGGGCTCGTTGCGTGTCCTCGACTTGAAGAAGCCAGCGGTCGGCGGGCTTGTCGACGGGCCGGTGGACCACCGCTCCGGCCGCGCCGCGCTGAAACGCCTCGTCGGCGAACTCGGCGCCGTCGTGGTACTCGCCCGGCAAGCCCCAGTACACGCCCCCGGGCTGCGCCTGGCGGCTGTCGACCGCCACCGGTCCCAAGAGAATCGCGTCGTCCGCGCCATCGCGAGGCAGACGCGCCGTACCACCGATCGCCTGGTGCAGGTCGCGCAGGGTGCTCATGGCAAGGGAGAGGATTCGCACATTGGGGTGGGGTATTGCGGGATGACGCCGGCCCGGCCGCCATACAGGTACGATCGGATCAGCTCGACTTCGTCGCCCAAGACGAGCACGGCATCGCCCGGGGCCGCGCGGTCCAGTGCCAACGCGATCGCCTCGCGGCGGCGGGGCACGACTGCGACCTGTTCCGGACGACGGAAACCGCGCAGAACCTCGTCGATCGCCGTCCGCCGATCCGCGGCGCGCCGCCGGCCGGAAGTGACAACGGCCAACTCGGCCCCGTCCTCCAGGGCGCGCCCCAAACGACGCCAATCGGACGCCTCCAGGTCCGCCTCGGCGCCGACCACGCAAATGAGCCGGCCCGTGACAACCTCACGAAGCGCGGCCAGGCACGCGGCCAGGCCCTCCGGCGATCGGGCATGGTCGACAAAAACGCTAAACGGCTGGCCGCACGCGATTGGCTCCAGACGGCCGGGCACGTAGTCCACGGCCTCCAGGCCGCGGACCACGGTGGGCAGGTCGATCCCGTAGGCCAGGCCGACCGCGGCCGCCAGCAAGCAGTTGGTCACATGGTGGTTCCCGATCATCCGCGTGGTCACCGGCATGACCTCGTTGCCGGCGACGAGCAGAAACGTCTGCCCCCCGGGCGACTGCTCGAGAAGTCGCGCCGTGATCTCGGCAGGCGAGCGGATCCCGACGGTCAGCACGGGCCCATCGATCTGACCAAGGCACTGGTCGCAGAACGGGTCGTCGGCGCTGAGCACGGCAAGACCCTCGGGAGCCAGATGCTCGAGAAGCATCGGCCGCGCTCCGTTGTCGGCACGATGCGCCGCACCCGCTTTGGGCCCGAAGGAAGGCCAGCAGGTTACGCAAACCACGTCGAACTCGGCGCCGGTCGGCCAGCACTCGGCTGCCCCCTCGAGGGGAAGCTCGATAATCGCGGATGGCTGCCCACCAGTGCTCCCACGCGATTATC
>JANLFZ010000314.1 GCA_024653385.1 Thermoguttaceae bacterium
GCCCGCGCCTCCCAGACTCCGACGGGGTTCAAGGTGTTGTTGCCGTAGAAGATCCGCACATCGGTGCCGTCGGGCCGCACGCTCCATAGTTGCTGGTAGAAGACCGCGTTGCGGTCCACGTAATCCCACCGCGTGTAGATCACCCGGCCGTCGTGGAGCACC
This sequence comes from Thermoguttaceae bacterium, assembly GCA_024653385.1. Taxonomy (GTDB): domain Bacteria; phylum Planctomycetota; class Planctomycetia; order Pirellulales; family Thermoguttaceae; genus JANLFZ01. The sequence goes on from JANLFZ010000314.1 coordinate 163, forward strand.
GAGGGGTCCCACTCGTGCGTCTCGTGGAAGGAGATCGGATGCGGATCGGACCCATCGGCGTTGCACAACGCCAGCGTGTGGACCGGGCAAGGCCCCTGCCCGCAACGGTGAAACCCGCCGCGCCGGGTCGAGACGAAGATGATCTTTCCGTCGGGCAAGTACCGCGCGGCGAAGTCGTCGTAGGGCCCCTCGGTAAGCTGGCGCAGGTTCGAGCCGTCGGCCTCCATCTCATAAAGGTGGAAGAACTTGTCGACGTGCCGCTCGCGGTTGGGCGGCACGGTCTCGACGTGGCAATAGGCGAAGAGGATGCGCCGGCCGTCGTACGAGACCTCGGGGAACTGGTAGGTCCCCACGGGCAGCTTGCCCGCGGCAAGCTGCCCGCAACGCATCGAGCGGCCCGGCTCGTCGAGCACGAAGATGCCCCCGCCCGGCCGCGCGCAATTGCCGTTGTACTGGGTCAACTGGTGGCTGAACATGCTCGGTGCTTGCTTGGCGAAGACCAAGGGGCCGGTCTGGGCAAGCGGATTGGCCAGGGCGATCCGGCGGCGCAGCACGTGGGCTTCGCGCCAGAGCGTCTCGCCCTCGGGCCCTTCGATCGTGCCGGCCGCCACGAGCTGTTCGAGACGCGGTCGCAGCGTTCGCCACCGCGCCGCATCGTCGAGCCGCACGCCGGCCGCCTGGAGGTCGCGCACCAGGGCGTCGCCCCGGTCGAGCACCTTCGCGATGGCGGCGGCAAACGTGCTCGGGGCCCGCTCGGTGCCGAGGCCGTCCTGCATGCGCCAATCCCATTCGATCATCGCCTCTTCGATGGCCGGATGATACGGCGGCAACGGGAGCGGGGGGAACCGGTTGGCATTGCCTGGGGCCGCCGTCACGGGGATGTCGAACGACCGGGCGGCCTGCGCGACGCGCAGGCGATTCCATCGCACGGCCGCGGGCCCGGGCGATCCTTCGCCGGCGCGTGTGTGCAGGCGAACCACCAGACCCTGCGCTGCGGCTTGGCCCGTTGCGCGCAACTCGGCCTTTTCGGCCGGCCCGAGCGTCTTCCACGCGATGGGGTCCGCCAAGGACACGGCCACCTGGACCGGCGTATTGCCGAGGGCGACCGCCTCGGCGGTCACGGTGGCCGGTCCGTCGAGGCCCGTCACGGGAATGGCGACCTCGACGGTCTCGGCCGCGGCCGCGCTGGTCACGCAGCCCGGGGTGCGACCCATCATTGCGACTTGCGAGCCCGCGTCGCAAAACGCCAGAAGAAAGCCGAAGGCCGAGGTGCTCGACGCCACGGCCGGCGTGCCAGCGATCCGGACCTGGGCCTGGCCGACCTCGGGCGCGGCGGCGAACACGTCGGAGTGCAAGGCGAAGACGGCAAGCGCCGCAACGAAGCGGAACGGGAACTGGGCAGGTTTCACGAGCAGTCCTCCGGGGCGCAGAGACGCAGATGGCCCGTTGGCCACAAGTGCCAGTATATTCGGGGCCAAAAAGAGGCCGCAAGAGCGACGCGAAGGGGTTGACTTCACGCCGGCACGGCCCCATAATCTCGTGGAAGCTGCGGCGATGGGGTTCGCCGTGAAATGTCGCCCCGCGCGGCTGATAACCCCTACCTGAAGGGACTTTCCCCGGTAGGGGCGCACGAAATGACCGAAGCCCTTGGGAAGGTTCCCGAGGGCTTTTTCGTTCGAGGGCCGTCGGATGCTGAACCCCCTGCACAAGAACGCCCTGCTTTCGACGTTTCTGCACATCGAGAGTCGGCTGAACGAGATGGAGCCCTTGTTGGCTCAAGGCAAGCGGCCCTCTCCATTGGACCCGTACGTGCATGACCTGTCGCCGACCGAAGCGAAGGTGGTGGAAGATTACTTCGCGCGGATCCGCAGCACCATGGTGACCTGCCTGGAGAAGCATGGGATTCCCCTCGAGGTGCATCGCGTCAGCCTCCGGTGGTCCTTGCAGACGGGCGTGAATTTCCTGAGCGTTGCCGTGGCGGAGGTCTCGCCGGACCGGCTGCGAGGGTATGGGGAACTGGACGAAGCCGGCCGACAAGCGGTGGAGAGCATCCAGCAAGAGATCGATCGGCTCTTGGATCGCGTTGCGGCCTATCTGAGCGACCGGCTGGGCCACAACCTGCCGGAGCGCATCGCCCGCCTCGATGCCGCACCCGGCAGCGTGGCCATGCTCGACCTGCTGAACCGGATCGTGATGCGCTGGCAACTGGTCGAGTTCCGTCCCGCGATCGACACCATTGTCCAGCGTCTGGAATGCCCGCAGTTCGAAATCGCGGTCTTCGGGCGGGTCAGTTCGGGGAAATCGTCTTTGCTGAACCACATTGCCGGAAGCGACGTCTTGCCGGTCGGGGTCACGCCCGTGACGGCGGTGCCGACCCGGCTCATGTACGGCCGTGCGCCCGGCGCCACGGTTTTCTTCGCGGAGTTCGGCCCGCGCCGCGTCGACCCCAACGAGTTGGCCGAGTACGCCTCGGAGGCCAAGAATCGCGGCAACCACAAGCACGTGACCGGGATCGTTGTGGAAATGCCCTCGCCGCGCCTCCGGGAGGGGGTGGTGCTGGTGGATACGCCCGGCATCGGCTCGCTGGCCACCAGCGGCAGCGCCGAGACCTTTGCCTACCTTCCCCGGTGCGACTTGAGCGTGGTGCTGATCGACGCCGGCTCGACTCTGAACCACGAAGACCTCTCGCTGCTGCGCGACCTCTACGAGGCGGGCATTCCGGCCCAAGTCCTGTTGAGCAAGGCCGACCTGCTTCCCGGTGAGGACCGGCAGCGAGTCTTGCAGTACATCCGCGACCAGATTCGACAAGAACTCGACCTGGATCTCGCGGTTTGTCCGGTCAGCGTCATGGGCCAGGAGGCCACCTTGTTGGACCACTGGTTCGAGCAGGAAATCGCCCCGCTGTGGGAGCGCCATCGGACGCTCGCGGAACAGTCGTTGCACCGGAAGATCGCGCGGCTGAGAGAGTCGGTGATCGCGGTGCTGCGAACGCTGCTCGCCAAGCGCCAAGGGAAAGCCCCGGCGGCCGGCGACAGCAGGCAGTGGAAGGCCGTCGAGGGTCTCTTGGACGAAGCGGAGGCCGCAATCCAGCGCGCGCAGACCCGCCAGCGGGACTGGTCGGCCGACGAACCAGCGCTGGTGGAGATCATTCTTCGGGAGGCCGCGAAGGCGGTCGTCGAGTCCGCCCGCCCGAGAAAACAAGCGGACAGGCACGTCGTGGTCGAAGCCGGGAACCAACCGGAAGTTGGTGGCGGTCCGTTCCGGCAAGCGACGTCTGTCTCCGATTCCTCGCCCGCGGTGCAAGCCATCCAGGAGTCGCTGATCCAGGTCGGCCAGATGGCGCGGGAAGTCGTGACCGGACTCCAGAAAACCCTGAGCCGCACCTTGGATGCGTTGGAGAAGGCCGTGCCGTGGGCCAAGGCCGACACGGCTGCCCTCCGCGGCGCCCCGGTGGGCGGGCTGCCCGTCATCGATCTCTCGCCCCTGTCGGCGAAGTGCAAGTGTTCGATTCCCCGCTGGGCCGCTTGGGTGCCCGCGATGGCACGCTGGATGGCACGCCGGTCCGTGGATACCCAGTTGGCTGAACCACTTCGACGGTCGGTCAGGCTATACAATGCGCAACTCGGAGCCTGGCTGAAAACGTCGATTTCGTCGATCGTGGAACCTTACCAATCCCAGGCCGAGGTCTTTCGAGAGCAATTGCGCCGGATGACGACCGGCGCGGAAGCCAACACGGCAGGCGACGTGGCCGACCTGATCCGCGACCTCGAGGAACTGGAGCAAGCCGGCATTGCCCAGAGCGATGCGTCCGGCGGCGGAGAGGCTTCGCCTCCTCCGACCGCGGACGGCGAAGGAGCGTCCGGGCGGTTCCGACGCGACATGACTTTCACCCGTTCGATGGGGCAGTGAAAAAAGCGGTGACAATGCTTCTGGGTACGGCGCTGTTGCAGCGGGTGCGTTAGGTCGGGCGGACAAGCTCATTTGCCGGCCCGATATGTCCTGCGCCATTTCCGTGTGCCGCCACGGCATTTCGCCGATCGAGGCGAGGGATGTCGCTTCCCGCTCGTGGAATGCTCCGCGCCCTTCCATTTCTCAAAGAGCGCGAGGATTTTTCGGACACCGAGGATGCCGAGCGGAATCCCCAAGAGAAGGGCCGGATTGGGGGACTCGGGTTCCAGGATGTTTCCGAGCCAGACGTCAGGCTGCGAGCCCTCGGCCTTGTGGTAAATGCCCAGGTTCCCGTCGCTTTCCAGTTCGAGGCGATAACGATTCATCTCAACCCTCGGTCGGGGTCAAATCCGCCCACGGAACGCTCTCCGCTTGATCGGCGTGCCTTCCCTGAACATCGCGGCCTTCTTGCGCCGCGCCGCGTGCGATCAGCACGGTACACGGACAGTGGTTACTTACCTGATCGGCCGTGCCGCCCAGTCCGGCGTCGCCATTCCGGCTGCCCGCCCCCAGGACCAGCAGGCTGGCCTGCTCTTCCTCGACGCAGCGGAGGATCGCCTCCGCGGGATGGCCTTCGTGGAGGATCGGGATCAACCGCACGCCGCGCGAGCGGGCGTAGTTCACCGCGGTTTGCAGCAAGACGTTCAGGCGGTCCGTTGCTTGGGTCTTGACATCCTCCGCGAGTTGATCCAGCGCGGGGTTGCCGGTCTGTTCCAGGACCGCGACCGCCGTCAATCGGCCGCCGTCCTGCTGGGCCAGCCTGACTGCGGCTTCCAGGGCCTGTTCACTACCGCGCGAGTCGTCCAGTGCCACGAGAATCCGGGACATCGCTCTGCACCTCTCGACAAGGAGCCGTTCCCTGCCGCAAGGAACCGTTACCAAACAAAAAAACCCTTGGGAGCAAGGTCCTCCCAAGGGGTGGCGGTTCAACAATCACCCCCTACGTCCAAGGGAGAACCTTGTCGGTAGGGGTCATTATCCGTCTGGGGCGGCAGGCCCGGCGGCGATTGAAGGCGAACCCCATCGCCTAGTATCATAAGACTACTTCGGCACGGCCGCGAAGTCAACTTCAATCGGCAAGATCTGCGATATCTTAGGCAGCGTGGGCAAGATGGCAAGCTGTGGGATCGGCGGCAAATGGAGAACCAAGCCTAAACTCCTCACGGTGGCCATTTCGCTTGGGGTGGCGAATTGACGGTCGCCGGGCACGGGGTATACTGAGAATACAGAATTCGGAGAATCGGGGATGGAGTCCCCCGCAACCGCCGGACTGCCGCCGACCATCGCTCCCCGATGGCGCCTGGGCGCTGCCCGACTGATGACTCCTGCTTGGTGACGATGGCCAAGTGGGAGCCGCTTGTTTGGTTGCCTGGTGCAACTCCCACGGCCATGTGTCCTGGTGGGAGTCGATCATGCACCCGAATGCGACCGCGATTCTATCCGATGCCTCGCCGGCTTCTTCCCTGCCCGATTTGTTGCAAGAAGCAGCCACGCGGGTCGACGCGCTCGGCGCGGAGTTCGAGTCCGACCGTGTGCGGCTTGTCGGTCTAGCGCAGCGGCTGCGGGAGGAACGCTGTTACCTGGCCGTGCTCGGGCAGTTCAAACGCGGCAAGAGCACGCTGGTCAACGCGCTCTTGGGCGAGGCCGTGTTGCCTTCCGCCGTCGTGCCGTTGACCTCGATTCCGACCTTCTTGCAGGACGGCCGCCAGCTTGGGGCGAGGGTGCTGTTCGACGACGGCAAGGCCGAAGAACGATTCGTTGCGCCGGATGCCCGCGCCTTGGCCGAGTTCCTCGCGCGCTTCGTCACCGAGAGTGCCAACCCCCGGAACCGGCTGGGCGTTCGCCAGGTCGAAGCGACCTACCCGGCGCCGGTGTTGGAGAAGGGCGTGGCGTTGATCGACACGCCGGGCATCGGTTCCACGTTTCGTCACAACACCGAGGCGACGATCAACTTCCTGCCGCAGTGCGACGCCGCGATTTTCGTGGTCTCGGCGGACCCACCGGTCACCGAGGTCGAAGTGGAGTTCCTCAAGCTCGCCCGCCGCAAACTGGCACGCTTGTTCTTCGTCCTCAACAAAGTGGACTATCTCGATGCCGAAGAGCGTCGCGCCGCCGTCGCCTTTCTTCAGAAGGTGTTGTGCGAACAAGTCGGGTTTGCCGCGCCGCCGCCGGTCTATTGCGTCTCGGCACGACAGGGCTTGGCCGCCCGCCGCAACCGAGATGCCGCCGCTTGGCGCGACAGCGGCATGGCCGAGATCGAACACCGGATCGTGGATTTCTTGCTGACGGAGAAGATGGAGGTGCTCGAAAGCGCCGTGTCCCGGCAGACGAGCGACGTGCTCGCCGATGTCGAGCGCCGCTTGAGGCTCACCCAGCGGTCCCTGGAGATGCCGCTCGATGAACTCGACGAGCGCATCCGCCTCTTTGAAGAGAGCCTGGCCAGGATCGAAGAGCAACGCATCGTGCTGATGAACCGGCTGAGCGCGGAGGAAGAGCGCTTGGCCGGCTGGGTGACCGACCACGCCGACGCGTTGTTGCCTGAGAGCCTGAAGTACCTGGACGGGGTGGTGCGGGCATGCCAGGATCAGCAGGGCGCAAAGTGGTCCGAGGAGCCGACCCGCGAGGCCATTGCGGCCGCCATCCCTGGTTTCTTCGAGCGCGCGTTCGGCGAGACGCACCAGCGTTGCGAGCAACGCTTGCGCGAGGCTCTGGCGCCGTATCGGCGCCGGGCCAGCGAACTGATCGCCTCGGTGCACGGTCTTGTCGAGAGACTGTTCCACGTGCCGTATGAGCCTCGGCGGGACGAGATCACGCTGGTGAAGGCCGAATTGCCGTATTGGCGCACCTGCCAGTTCCGATTCACCTCGATAGGTTCGATCCCCGATACCTGGATCGATCGACTGTTTCCGCAGCGTTTTCGTCACGCCCGGATTCGGCGACGGCTCATGGAGCAGGTCGAGTACCTCGTCAGTCGCAACATCGGAGATCTTCGATCGAGCACGCTGGAGAATTTGAAGCGAAGCGTCCAGGGTTTCCGCGAATGGATCAGCGATGGAATTCAGCGGAGTATGCAAACCACCCGCGCCGCGATCGACGCCGCCCGCCGCCGACGCATCGAGGACTCGGCGACGGTCGCCCCCGAGCTGGCTCGCCTTGGATCCGCCATCGCTGAGCTTCGAGCGCTGCGAGCGCGCC
>JANLFZ010000315.1 GCA_024653385.1 Thermoguttaceae bacterium
ATCGCCTCTTCGAGATGCTCGCCCTCTTGGTCCAACTCGGCGTCGAGTGCATCGAGACGGGCTTCTTCCTGCCGTTGGACAAGGCCCGGCCCGATCTCCAGACCAACCAGAACCTCTCCCCCGCCGTGCGCAAGGAACTCAAGCAGCGGCTTGCGGACCGTGGTCTCTCGATGTCGGGGTTCTATGCCGACCTAGGCGCCGACCGCGACCAGGCGCGCAGGATCTTCGAGTTTACCAACGAGATGGGCGCCGGCACGATCATCGCCGAGCCGCCCGCCGAGGCATTCGACATGATCGAGAAGCTCTGCGACGAATACGCGATCGACGTGGCGATCCACAACCACCCCGAGTCGCCCCAGTCGAAGTACTGGCGCCCCGAAAACGTACTGGCCGTGTGCAAGGGTCGCGGCAAGCGAATCGGCGCGTGCTGCGACACGGGTCATTGGGTCCGTTCTGGACTCGATCCGGTCGAGTGCCTCAGGAAGCTCGAAGGCCGCATCCTCGGTTTCCACCTCAAGGACGCGGCCGAGAAGGGCAACCGCCAGTCGCGAGACGTGCCCTTGGGCGAAGGTCAGGCGAACTACGCGGCCGTGCTCCGCGAACTGAAGCGCCAGGGCTATCGCGGCGTGACGGCGATCGAGTACGAGCACGATTCGCCCGAGCTGATGGCCGACGTGGCCAAGTGCGTGGCCTTCGTTGAGAAGACGGCCCGCGAATTGGCCTAACCCCCATATCGACCGGCCTGACCCGTGACGCCCCGGAGGCATAATCGGCCAGTCGCGTAATTGCCCTCCATTTACGCGATCGGTTGACGACCTGCCTGAGTCCCGGTATCCTAAATGCACCCATGACGGTCGGTTGGCCAACGGGGCCCGCCGGACCGTGGATCGGGGTGCACGGGAGACCGTTGGACATATCGAGACGTTTTCCCAATACTCGTTGAGATAATGAGTTAGGTCGCCCCGGGGCGTAGCTCAGCCTGGTTTAGAGCGCTTGGTTCGGGACCAAGAGGTCGCTGGTTCAAATCCAGTCGCCCCGACTCGGTAAGCCCTTGACAAAAAAGACTTGCAGGAGGTCACGCAAGGGCGCGCGATCAAAGAACGATCCGCAGGACACTGAATTCGGTCCTGCGGATCGACGCACGCGGGATTTGTCGCGGTCCTCGAACGCCCTGCGAGAGGAGGCTGCTTGCGCTGTTGCGAAGGGGCTGTTTCAGCCGTACGAGCGCACAGCCAAAACGATTGTCCTCGCTAGCGACTGAGTTCTCTTGGAGATTCCCAGGCCACTCTTTCTGCTTTTCACGCTTTTCAGACCACACACCGCTTGGCCCGGTGCATGTGCCTTGGGGGCACGGTGGTATTCGTGACCGTCATCGTGCGGCCTCTCACAGGGAAGCGCGGCTGGCCGACCTCGGTCGTTCGGGACCGAAGTGGGGTAAGCGTGACTCCGTTTCGCTCGCCCTCTTGGTCTCGACCGTCGGCGGCAACGCAGGTATAATCTCGGCACGTGTGAACGAGAATTCACAACCCATTTTCGGTCTGCGCGCCCTGCAAGTCTCTCGGTAAATCCCTTAGTAGCCCTTGCGGGGCGATGACGCGGGCCGATAATACGCCCAACGAGTTACACGAGCCGCGACCCACCAGCTAGGAATCAAGGACTATCGAATGGAACAGAACGAGCTGGAGCAGACACTTGTCTTGATCAAACCCGACGCGCTGAAGGTCTCCCTGACCGGGTACATTCTGTCGCAGTTCTCCGAGTTTCACACCGGCCTGAGGTACGCTGGCGCGAAAATCGTCCATGTCACCAGGATGCTTGCCGAGGAGCATTACGCCGAGCACAAGGGAAAGGTTTTCTATAATGCGCTGATTTCCTATATTACCGGCGAGGTTCATTACGCCGAACGGCCTCAACGTCGCCGCGTCGTCGCGGTGGTCTACTGCGGGCCGGATGCGGTCAAGAAAGTCCGGTCGATCGCGGGGCCAACCAACCCCCATGTAGCACGCGACACTGCTCCAGGGACCATCCGCGCCTTGGGCACGGTGGTGCCGGTCAAGGACGATGCGGGAAAAGTCGTGGGCGAGCGGCTCGACAACCTCGTCCATGCGTCGGCCACCGTGGAGGAGGCGGAGCGCGAGATCAAGCTGTGGTTTAAGCCAGACGACATCATGCCGTACATGCGGTTGTATCCTACCGACATCAGCGAGGAGCATTACTACTACAAGGAGGGGCGGCTGCTTTCGGACTACGAACCCGGCGCGCGATGTCTGGCAGCACCTGGCGATACGGTCTGGAAGTCGGACCTCGAGGCATTGCGCAAACTGGCGCGTGGAGGGGCTACATCCTGCTCGCTTGACGCAATCGCCGCAAAATACCTGATCAACCAAGCGATCCTGCCACAATGATGGGTTTGCCTTCAACAGTCGTGGGGGTCGGTTCGGAAGAGTTGGGCATGTGCGGGACCGCATGCCTTCTTGTCTTGCGATGGTTGTGCCGCGAATGCCGATAGAGGAGTTGAGGGCCGACTGTCCGACGGATCGGTTTGGACGGCGCACGGATGCAGAGCTATTGGCTTATCAACAAACGAGTTAGGAGAGAAATCGCGGAGATCCTCGGCTCGAGGGCGATCCGCAGGGTGGTCGCCTCGGTCGTGGCGATCGTTTTGTGTCTTGCGGCATCCGCGTACGGCCAGACTCCCCCGTTTCTCAATGGGTCTGACCGCGATAACGGGGTTTCAAGCCCCACGGCTCAAGAAATGCCTTTAGGGCCGATGGGCGCGGCGGCCTTGTTGCCCGACCCTCCCGGTGGCTTGGCAGGGGGTGCTGTGCCGCAGTCGGTGGAACCGGCCCCAGTCTTCTCGCCCCCCTCAAGCTGGGACAGGGTGATCGATCGCGAGGATTGGTCGTGGCAGGTCCTGCCTTCGGGGTTGATTTACCGATCGTACCTGGCCGGGGTGCGTGAGTCGCGTTTTGCCAGTGCCTGGAACCACGAACGCGACTGGGGTTGGATGTGGGACGTGGCGCTGGGGGGCCGGGCAGGGGTGCTTCGCTATGGGAATCATGACCCCTTGTTTCCCCAGGGCTTTCAGGTGGATATCGAGGGGGCCGGTTTCCCGCGACTCGATCTCGAACACGAGTTGGACGTTCTGGCAGCCGATTTCCGGTTCGGCGTGCCCTTCACGTTCGGCTGGGGGCGTTACCAGACCAAGCTGGCGTACTACCACTTGAGTTCCCACCTGGGCGACGAGTTCATGCTGCGTTTTCCCGCGTTCTCGCGGATCAACTACAGCCGGAACGCCTTGGTTTGGGGGCACTCGTATTACCTGACCGAAGACCTCCGCCTGTACGGCGAGGCCGCCTGGTCGTTCGATACCGACGGGGGTGCCGAGCCCTGGGAATTCCAGTTCGGCGTCGACTACAGCCCGACACATCGGATCGGTGCGTTTCGCGGCGCGCCGTTCATTGCTCTCAATGCCCACTTGCGCGAAGAGGTCGACTTCGGGGGCAACTTCGTGGTGCAAACGGGCTGGCAATGGCGCGGGCAGACCGGCCACCTGTTCCGGCTGGGCATGCAGTACTACACCGGCAAGAGCGAGCAGTACGAGTTCTACTCCCAGCACGAGGACAAACTGGGGCTGGGAATCTGGTACGACTTCTAGGTTGCCGCTTGCCGGGCCTTCTCGAGGACCTCCGCGATCGTGACCGCGGCGCCGCCCTTGGCTTTGCTTGCGTCGGCCGCCTCCATGAAGGCGAACAACTCGATCGTCTCCTCAGGCGCCACGGGAGGCTTGCCGGTCTTGAAGAACCGCGAAACCTCGACCAGAAGCGGCGTATAGCCCTCGTACTTGCCGGCGGGCCCTTTGCCCAGCGTGCCCTCGACCTCTGCGCCGTAGCCGTCCTTGCCGACAAACCGACCCTCACGCCCGCCTTCCCAGGTGCCGAGCACCTCCTTGGGTCCCACGCGGGTTACGGTCTTGCAGCCCCTGCCCATGATGGTGAAGAGGATCTCCACGCCGTGGACGCCGTACCAGAAGAGGTCGGGGTGGTGCGGCTCGATGCTCATCGGGCTCCAGGCCGTGCACTTGCGGATCTCGCCGAACTTGCCTTTTCGGGCCGCCTGGAAGCCTGAGCCGAAGCGGGTCGACGAGGCCGAGAAGCAGGGGACGTTGTTCTTCTTGGCCAGGTCGAAGATCACGAGCACGTCGGCCAGCGAGGCGGCCATGGGCTTGTCGATGAACAGCGGCTTGCGCGCGGCGATGACCGGGCGAGCCTGAGCCAAGTGCGGCCGGCCGTCGACGCTTTCGAGGAACACCACGTCGACCTTCTGGAGCAAGGCGTCGATCGACTCGACGATTTCCACGCCCATCTCGCGGAGCTGCTCGGTGAACTTCTTCACCCGGTTCCAACTATCGGGCAGGTCGGGGCTTCCGCCGGGATAGCCCGCCACGATCTTCACGTCGGCCAGGTCGCCGGAGGCCTTCGGGTCGTTGAAGGTCTTGGCAAAAGCGATCACGTGCGAGGTGTCCAGGCCGATCATGCCTGCCCGGAGCGGTTTCTTGCCGGACTCGGCGGCATGAAGCAACGGGCCGGCGCACGGGACGGCAGCACCGGCCAGAACGGCGCCGAGAAACGAACGTCTGCGCATCACAAATCCTCCGCAGTGCAGGGATGGTGCATCGAACGAGGTCACGGTCACTTGCCGGCAATGATCAGGTCGAGGCGGTGGCTGAATTCCTTTAGCGGCAGGCCGCCGTCTTCGATCGTGAGGAACCCGTTGTAGCCGATCTTCTCGATCTCCTCGCGCACCAGCGGCCAGTTCACGCTGCCGTCGCGGGGATGGACGAACTTGCCGCCGTGGCCGTCGGGGTTGAGCTTGAAGTCCTTCACGTGGAACTTCACGATCGTCTTGCCCAGCGCCCGGATCCACTCTTCCGCGGGCGCGTACTTCACGTGGTTGCCGATGTCGAAGTACGTCTGCACCCAGCGGTTGTTGAACGACTTGACGAAGTGGGCGAACAGGGCGGGCTTGACCCAGAGGTTGTTCCACACGTTCTCCAGGGCGATGATCACCCCGGTCTTTTCGGCGGTGGGAATGAGCTTCTCGACCGCCCGGCGCGAGACGTCGGTGGCGTGGTTCTGGGCCTCGATGTAGGCCCGGTACTTCGCGTTGTCGCCGGCGACGACGCGCGTGACGTGGCCCGTGCGCTCGTCGAACTCGATGTCGAACTCCCACGCCTCGGGAATGGCCATCCCGCCGACGCGGCAGGGTACCAGCAACAAAGCCGAGGCGCCGTAGGCGGCGGTAGCCTTCAGGGCCTTCTCGACGTTGGCCAGATCCGCGGCCAGTTTGTCTTCGTGATTGAAGTTGGCCCACCCGAAGAGCACCGAGTGGATCTTCATGCCGAGTTGCTCGGCCCGTTTCCTGGCCTGTTCGGCGTCGTCGGGCGAGACGTTCCAGTCGCTGGTTTCCAGCCCGTCGAAGCCCGCCTCCTTATGCTCCCGGAGGATCTTCTCGGTGGGTTTGGCGATCATCGCCTTCTGGAGTTTCGTCTGGAACGGGGCGGCCTCGATCCGGCCGGCCATCAGACCCGCGCCGGCCACGGCCGAGGCGGCAAGGAATCCGCGTCGAGTCATCTGCGCTCGCATGGCGTGTCTCTCCGAAGGAACTATCGGTTCAGTTCGCGACCTCCATCGCAGCACGTCGGCCGATAGTATGGCAGCGCCGGTTGCGGCCGTCAATTTCCCCGGGGCAGCGCAAGCACGGCGGAAGTCCGCAATCGTCGGATGTCTCGGGACTCGGCGCCCCGGTTGGGTCCAACGCATTGAAAGCCGAGGCCGGTGTCGAGTACACTATGCAAGTTTCGGTTGCGAACCCCGGAGTGCCCGATGGCGAACCTCATCCTTCCCAAGAATTACCGGCCCCTACTGAGCGTCCGCCAGATCGAGGCGGCCATCAAGGACATCAAGGACTTCTTCGAGCGGAACCTCGCGCAAGCCCTGAACCTTCAGCGGGTTACCGCGCCGTTGTTCGTGCGGAGCGGCACGGGCGTCAACGACGATCTGAACGGGGTGGAGCGGCCGGTGCGGTTTTGCGTCAAGGACGATGGCGAGGCGCCGGTCGAAATCGTCCAGTCGTTGGCCAAGTGGAAGCGCATGGCCTTGGCCCGGTACGGATACGCGGTGGGCGAGGGGCTGTACACCGACATGAACGCGCTTCGGCCCGACGAGTCGCTCGACAACCTCCACTCGATCTATGTCGACCAATGGGATTGGGAGAAGATCATCACGCCCGACGAGCGGACGCGCGAGACGCTCGAGGCCGTGGTGCGCGCGATCTACGACGTGATCTGCCGCACCGAGTTCCACATCGCCTCGCAGCATTCGAGCATCCGGCCGGTGTTGCCGGAGAAGATCCACTTCGTCACCTCGGAGGACCTGTATCGCCAGTACCCCGACCTCACTCCGCGCGAACGCGAGGATCAGGTTTGTGCCGAACACAAGGCGGTGTTCATCATCGGCATCGGGGCGGAGTTGCCCGACGGACGCCCCCACGACGGACGCGCGCCGGATTACGACGACTGGTCGACCCCGCGCCCTGACGGCGGACGAGGCCTCAACGGCGATATCCTGCTGTGGAACCCCGTACTCGGCCGGGCGTTCGAGATCTCGTCGATGGGCATCCGCGTGGACCCGCCGACGCTGGTCGAACAGCTCAAGATCCGGGGCCTTGAAGAACGGGCGCGACTGCCCTTCCACCGGATGCTTCTCAACGGGGAATTGCCGCAGACCATAGGTGGGGGTATTGGCCAGTCGCGCCTGTGCATGTTCTTCCTCAGGACCGCCCACGTAGGGGAGGTGAGTGTCGGCATCTGGCCCGAATCGATGGAGCGGGCGTGCTCCCAAGCGAACATCGCCCTGCTTTAGTCTCCCGGATCCGAATTCTGGTGTTTTCCATCTACCGTTTTTCGACTGCGGCGAGGTAAAAAGAAGGGGAGAGGGCCGCGGGGCCCGACCGTTCGTCTGTTGCTCAACCGAGAGAGGCACCATGAACCCGGGCGATCGTGACACGGGTTGGGTATCGCGGCGGAAGTTCTTGGAGCGCGTTGGGAGGATCTGCGCGGCCGGGCCGGTGGCGATGGGCCTTCGGCCCGCCACGCTGGCTTGGGCGGCCGAGGGGGAGGACTCCGGGCCGGTCGATTGCGGGCCGCCCCCGGCGGCCAAGCCTCAGCACCAGACCGGGGGCGAGTCGTTCGCTCCGTTGCCGCTGCCCGTCACGCCGCTTCTTCTCGGAACGCCTCAGCGGCGT
>JANLFZ010000316.1 GCA_024653385.1 Thermoguttaceae bacterium
ACGCGGCCGATGTCGTCGCCGATCGGATGGTGGCTGCACGCCTCGGCCACCAGGACCCGGTCGCCCGGGCGCAGCCGGTCGATTGCGACGGCCCCTTCGACAAACTGGGAGAGATCGCCCTTTTGCCGCGCCAAGAGGATCGAGAAGCTGGTTAATCTGATCTCCGGCGGCGTGTCGGCAGCCACCTTGAGGAATGCCTGCGAGTCGGTCACCACCAGGGCCGGGGGACGTTTGAGTCGGTCCAGGGCGTCGCGCAGATCCCGGTCTTTGACCACCACGCAGTACGCGTCGCCATCCAATAGCTCGCGGATCGTCTGGACCTGGGGCTGGATGAGCCGGCCCTTGGGGGCCTCCTTGTCGATCGGCACGACCAGCACCGCCAGTTCGCCCGGCGGAACCAGATCGGACACGATCGGAGGCGCGTTGATGAACTCTTCGGGCGCGGCGGCGACGAGGGCCTCGCGAAGCTCCGGCACGCCCGAGCCCGTCGTGGCCACGGTCTCGACCCAAGCGACTTGCCGGCTGGCGAGTTGTTCGAGGAGTTCGGCGGCCGGTCGGCCCAGGTCCGACTTGTTGAAGGCCACGACCACGGGCACGTTGCGCCCGAGCAGCTCAGCCAGCAGCGTTTCTTCGAAGTCGGTCCATTGGCCCCCGGCGACGACCAGCACGCCCAAGTCGGTGCGGTCGAAGACTTGCCGGGTCTTCTCGACCCGCGCCTGGCCCAGGGCGCCCACGTCGTCGATGCCGGCGGTGTCGATGAAGAGCACCGGGCCGACGGGCAAGAGTTCCATGGGCTTCTCGACGGGATCGGTGGTCGTGCCGGCCACTTCGGAGACGATCGACACCTGCTGGCGCACCAGCGCGTTGAGCACCGAGGACTTGCCGGCGTTGCGGCGGCCGAACAGCCCGATATGGAGCCGGAACGACTTGGGGGTGGGGCGCATATGGACCTTCTATCGGGGGTTTATATCGTCTCGGTCCAGCCCTGTCGACAGTTGGCAAGCGAGCCACCGAGGAGGGCCTTTACTTGGACCCCACCCAGGTGCTATCTTCCATCCTTGCGCAAGCTGATTGATGGGAGTCGCGTCCCGAACGTCCTGACGAGGTGTTCCACAATGCGATGGTTTTCATGTGCCTTGGTGGCCGCGATGGTGGCATGGTCCGGGCTGTCGTGTTCGGATCGTAATGCGGCGATGAGTCAGACTCCGGCCGAGCCGGTGGCGCCGGCCGAGCCGGCGGTGGCCGAGCCGGTGGCGGCCGACGAGCCCGTTGCGCCCGACGACGAGCAGGCGGTTGCCGCGCTGAAGGCGGCGGGAGCCAATTTGGATTTCGATGATCTCGGCCGCGTCCGCTCGGTCGAACTGGTCAAGTCGGCCATCACCGACGAGGGGTTGGCCAACCTCAAGAAGCTGCCGCGCCTGGAAATCGTCGAGATCGGCGGAGGGAAGATCACCGATGAGGGTACCGTCCACTTTCGCGGCCTCGCGCGGCTCCAGAAGCTCTACCTCCACGATCTGCCCATCACCGATGCCGCGCTGGCCAATCTGAAGGACCTTCCCAACCTGCGGGTGCTTTCGCTTCAACGCACCCGGATCACCGGCAAGGGCCTGACGCACTTCAAGGGACACAAGAGCCTCAACGTGGTGAACCTCAGTTTCACCAAGGTCGGCAACGAGGCTCTGGCGGCGATGAAGGAGATCCCCAACCTCGACACGATTGCCGTCGAGGCCACCCAGGTCACCGGCGAGGGGCTCAAGCACCTCAACAAGCTCAGCCGGCTCCGCGTGCTCAACCTGAACCGCTGCAAGGTCAACGACGAGGACCTGTATCATCTCGTCGGGCTGGACGAACTTCGCATGTTGTACGTGCGCGAGTGCAACGTCACCGACGAGAACATCGACAAGTTCAAGGACAAGATGACCAGTCTGGCGGTGTTCTACTAATACGGGTTCAAGGGGGGCCAATGGCGCCGTTGCCGTGCGGACCAGTCCCCGCCTCTTGCTTAACCGTCCACTATTTTGGAGATTTCGCCATGCGTCACCTGTTTTCGCTCGGTTTGTTCGTTTTGACCCTGGTCGGCGCGCTGGTCGTTGCCGGTCCGGGCATGGCGCAAGATAAGAAGCCCACGCGCGGTCCCGACTGCGTCTACGTGCCCACGCCGTACGACGTGGTCGAGAAGATGTTGGAAATGGCCAAGGTGAAGAAGAGTGATATTGTCTGGGACCTGGGCTGCGGCGACGGGCGGATCGTGGTCGAGGCGGCCAAGAAGGCCGGCTGCAAGGCCGTGGGATTCGACATCGAGCCGAACCGGGTCAAGGAGGCGCGGGCCAACGCGAAGAAGAACAAGGTCGAGCATCTCGTGACCATCAAGCAGGAAGATATCTTCACCCTCGACCTGAGCGAGCCCACGGTGCTTTGCCTGTACATCCTCCCGAGCATGATGACGAAGCTCAAGCCGCAGATGGCCAAGCTCCAGCCCGGCACGCGGATCGTGGCCCACGACTACCCGATCACCACGGCCCAGGAGGAAAAGCGGATCACCATGATCTCGAACGAGACGAACGAGAAGCACACGCTGTACCTCTACACCGTGCCGCTGAAGCCGAAGAACAGCGGCGGCGACGACTCGGAGTGACGCTCGGCCCGTGACATCCCAATGCGTTGCCGCGCGGCCGGCCCATCGGGCCGCGCGGTTTCGTATTGCGTTGCGCGAGGCCGTCGATGATCTTTCGATGCCTTCGCAAAGGAGACGCCATGTTCTGTCGAACTCGCGCGCTGTGGCGGCCACTTGCGATGGGGTGGGCTGCGGTTCTCGTTTCGTGCATCGGCTTGCCGGCGCCGGGCGGCGAGAAGCTCCGGGCCGGCAGTGCCTCTGGCGCGGCGTCTTCCCAGGCGGCCCTTCCGGCTCCAACCCCCGAGCAGGGTGGGCTGGCTTCGCTCTATCCCGGCGACGAGGGCATCGAACGCGATCCCCGCGTGCTGTTCGTCGAGGATTTCGAGACCGGGTCGATCGAGGAGATCGGCGCCCGGTGGGGTAACATCTATAAGGCAGAGAACTTCCGCCTTACCGACGACCTCCACGCCAACTCGCCCGGCACACGGTCGATCCGTATCTCCGAGAACGGGCACCTGTTCACCCACACCAAGGGGGTCGATACGCTTTACGCCCGGTTCTATGTGAAGTTTCACGAGAAGACGGGCTACATTCACCACTTTGTCCACCTGGTGGCCGACCGAACGCCGGAACCCTGGCCCAAGGGCGGCGCGGGCGAGACGCCGCCGGGCGATGCGAAGTTCTCGACCGGGATCGAGCCGACCGGGCGTTGGGGCAAGTTCCCGCCACCGGGCGTGTGGAACTTCTACACCTATTGGCACGAGATGAAGACCAAATGGGGATCTGTCTACGACGGCAAGCAAGAGCCGATCCAGCCCGGACGCTGGTATTGCGTCGAGGCCATGCTCAAGGCGAACTCGAGCCCCGACAAGGCCGACGGCGAACAGGCGTTCTGGGTCGATGGCGAACTGTACGGCCGGTTCGGGGGCTTCCGTTGGCGCACGACCGACAAGCTGAAGATCAACAGCTTCTGGCTCTTGTATTACAACACCGACCAACCCGCCCGGCACAATAACGATCCCGACCCGAAAAGCCGCGTGATGCAAGTCTGGTTCGACGATATCGTGCTCGCCACGGAGTACATTGGGCCGATCCGCGGCAAGCCGGCCTCGGGCAAGAAGAAGGCCGTGCCCTCGAAGAGCGCCCTGTTGACGCCGGGCCTGTTGCTGCCGCTGCCCGGCAAGGTCGTCTTCACCGAGGGCTTCGAGGAAGGTCCCGGCCGCTTCCAGGGGGGCGAAGTCGTGCAGGGCGGCGCGTCGGGCTCGAAGGCGTATGCGTTTCCCCCTGCCGGCGTCTCGGTCTGGAACGCCTTTTCGACCCCCGTGGCCGAATCGACCACGCTGCGATTCAAGCTCAAGCCGCTAGGCGACGCCCGCGAGGTCCACGTGCTCATTTGGTCGAAGAAGCACAAGGACAACTGCCGCTTCACGATCGGCGGCCTCAGGAAGAACGAGTGGACCCCGGTCGAGTTCCGCGCGATCGAGGCCCGCGTCGGCTGGGCAAGGACCGGCCCAAGCCTCGAAGGCGATGTGCTCGACAACCTGAAACTGGTGTTCGAGGGGCAGCCGGACGACCGCGTGCTGCTGGACGACGTGGAAATCTGCCGCTGAGGGCCGGTGAACCACCAAGTTGGGCAGGTTGTTGAACCGGAGGAAACGCGGTCAGCATGCACAGCCTACCCGGCCGGTTTGCCGCTGTCGGGCTTGGCCTTGCTCCGCGTCTCGGTCGCCGGTGGTTCGTATTCGAACTCTTTCCAGATCATGGGACGGCGGTGGATGGGTTCGATACGAAGCACCACTTCGCCGTTCTGGAAAATGCGGACCGTGCCGTTCGACTGGCTCACGGTCACGGCCACGGCCTTGGTGGCCCGACTGATCGCGGCGGCTGCCCAGTGGCGCGATCCAAGCCCCTTCGAGAGGGTCAGCGCGTGGGCCGGGGCGTCGATGTAGCGGCAGGCGGCCTCGACCGTTCCATCGGCCGAAACGATGATGGCGCCGTCCATCTGGGCGATTTCCTTGATGCCTTCGCGGACCCGGGCGTCGGCAAGGTTGCGATCCTTGCGGCTATATCCTCGAACCGGGTCGAAGCCCACCGGCCGGCTGCACGCGAGGACCTTGCGCGTGTCGCCCACGACGAACATGGTGCCCACCGGCTTGCCCTCGCGCCCCTCGCGGCCGATCTCCACGGCCAGATCGACAACCTGTTTGAGGGTGTCGAGCGGCACCCGGGTCTCCAATTGGCGGAGATCCCGCCCGGTGAGTCGGTCGAGGTGCTCGCCGAGGTTGATGATGCTGACCGAATCCATCACGTCGGCCTCGAAGCCGCTGTACAGGGCCACGACGCAGGACCCAGGGGCGAGAATATCGTCGGCCACCGCCTCGAGCAGCGCTTGGGTGAGCTGGTCGTAGACCGGGCTGTCGGGCATGTTCAGGACGACGGTTTCGAGCCCGGCCTCCTTGGCCCCTTTGAGTTCCTCTGGGGTATTGGCTGCAACGATCACCTTTTCGTCGCCGGCCAGGTTCTTCAGCCGGACCCAATCGGCCGGACCTTCGAGCAGCAACAACACCGCGTCCGCCTCGGCCGACTCCGAGAGGCGCACGGCCAGCGTGTAGAGCGTCTTGAAGCGATCGGTGAACCTGAGCGGCTTCATGCCAGCCCGGCCGAACGGCCGTCGTTGCGCGTGGTTGCCGGGGTGTGGTGGTATGGTACGAACTTCTACGCACTCCGGCAACGCCAAAGCCGATAGGACTTCGCGGGGAGTCCTTGCGGTTTGGGGTTCCGTGGGTTCTGTCGGGGCGATCGGCTTGCCCTTGACACCCGGCACGAGATGCGCGATAACGGGTGCATCGTCCCCACCCAGACGGCAGGTCTGCATGTCGCGGAAAAACCGAAGGAAAGAGCGTCCCCCCCAAGAGCCGCCTGCCGCCAAAGACCGCCTCCCCAAGGCCAGCCCGCCGGTTTTTCTCCGGCTTGTGCCCGACGATTGGGGCCTCAAGCTCTTGGTTTTCACGGCCGGCGGCGTGTTGATGGGTCTGGAAATTGCCGGCAGCCGGGTGCTCGCCCCGCACTTCGGCAATTCGGTGTTCGTCTGGGGCAGCCTGATTTCGGTGTTCCTGATCGCACTGAGCGTCGGGTATTACGTCGGCGGCCGGCTTGCCGACCGCCATCCGTCGCGGGGGTTGCTCAACGCCATCTGCCTCGCGGTGGCGTTGGCCATCGTCGCCCTGGCCTTGTTCGGCAGCGCACTATGTGGGGAGATGGCCGCCTGGGGGCTTGGTGAAAGGACCGGCCCGCTGGTCGCCTCGATGGTCCTATTCTTGCCGCCGAGCGTGGGCATGGGCATGGTATCGCCGTTTGCCATCCGGCTGGCCGCGTCGTCGGTTAGTTCGGTCGGCAAGACCTCGGGCATGTTGTACGCCCTGTCGACCGCTGGGAGCATTGCGGGGACTCTGTTGACCACGTTCGTCTTGATCCCGATGGTCGGCTTGTCGGCCGTGCTGAAGGGTCTCGGATTGACGCTGTTGGTGGTGTCGGTGGTCACCTTCCCCTTCCGAAGAGGCAGGCAAACGCCCGTCGAGGCGGCCGCTCTGGGCATCACGACCATCGTGTGCGTGATCCTGCCCGGCTCGCCACCTGCGGCCTTGGGCGACGGCGAAATATCGGTCGTGGACGTGGACACGCCATACCACCACATCTCGGTGGTCGACCGCGACGGCTTTCGCGAACTGCGATTCGATCGGTACGTCGAGAGCACGATCCTGTTGGAGCCCCCCTATCCTAGCCCCGAGTCGTACACCGACTACTTCCACCTGGCCTTTCTGGCGAACTCGAAGCTGCGCCGGGTCGTGTTCATCGGGGCGGGTGGCGGCGTCGGACCTCGGGCGTTCCACATGCACGATCCGACCATGGAGATCGACGTGGTGGATATCGATCCCAAGGTGATCGAGCTGGCCTACTCGCACTTCTTCCTCGAGCGCACCCCCCAGATACGGACTTTTGCCGAGGATGGCCGCCGATTCCTGCGCAAGGCCCAAGGGCATTACGACGCGGTGATCCTCGATGCCTTCACCATCGGCGGGCGCATTCCTTTTCACCTGGTCACCCAGGAGTTCCTGGAGATCTGCCGGGATCGGATGACCGAGGACGGCGTGTTCGTAATGAACCTCAACAGCGCGCTCGAAGGCCCGCTGGCGGGCATCTTCCGTTCCATGTACCGCACGGCAAGCACGGTCTTCCCGCAGACGTATGTTTTCGCGAAGGATCACCGCCGTTGGGGACGAGGGCGTTCGATGAACGTCATCCTCGTGGCGACCAAGCGTCCAGGGTACATTCCGCCCGAACAGTGGGTCCGGCGTGCCGCTTCGCACCACTCCGACTCCTACGTGGGGCGACCACGGATGGAGACGATGGTGCGGGACCTCGTGTCCGACTTGCCCGATCCGGCCGGCGCGCACGGATTCACCGACGATTACGCCCCAATCGAGACCATGCCGTTTTCCGAGAACGGGCCCTGAGCCGCAACCGAAAATGCGCCGAAAATACCGGTCCGAAGGGCTTGCTACGGCGTTCAATTAATCGGGGGGAACTAGGACTTGCCCGCATGGCCATCGTAGTATGGGGCCCCCTTGATTAGTGTAGCGCAATAGGGCATTGGTTGCCCCTCTGTAGGTGGTCTATCCTGGCG
>JANLFZ010000317.1 GCA_024653385.1 Thermoguttaceae bacterium
ATCGACGCCCATCCCGACCATGTTGCCGCCACCCCGTTGATCGAGGCGGCGCGGTTCTGGTCGAAGCTGACCAAGACGGACCTGCCGGGCGAGCCGTTCTATCCAGAACGGATCTACTACTATTACTGCGTCCACCTGCGCCTGGTGGGGCAGCCGGCGTTCGTGGTCGACATCAGCGACTTCTGGGAAACGAAGCTGGCGGCCCTCAAGTGCTATCGGAGCCAGTTGATCGAAGGCCGCCCCGACGAACCGCCCACGTTCCTCGACCGGCTGCGCGACCAGGCGGCCTACTGGGGATGGTCGATCGGCGCCCGGTACGGAGAGCCGTTCGCCACGCGCGAGCCCGTGGGATTGCGAAGCCTGGGAGGACTCGCCTGAGGCGGCCTCGCCTCCCGTGCCTCAGGGCTTGGTTGCCGTGCTGCGGAGCGTGCGGGCGAACTCGATGTTCTCCTTTTCGCCGTCGGGGTCCGAGCGCAAGGCGTGAATCGCCGGATCGATCAGCCCTTCGAGCCACTCGCCAAAGCGGACCGCCTGGGGACGCTGGTCGAACCGCTCGAAGGCGTTGAGAAACACCTCTTCCACCACGTCGTCGAGCGACAGGGTCCGGCCGAGTTGAAGGCGGATGCTGGGATACCGCTCGATCCAGCGTGCCACCCGGTCGCGGATCGGGCCCTCGTAGTCCATGGCCGCGTCGCGAAAGGCCACGTAGTCGCCCGATTGCACGGCCTTGGCCAGGCCGTCGCCGTCGGGCGGCGCCGCCGGAAACACCTCCCGGCGCGTTCCCTTGAGCCGCTTGCGCGTCTCGGGCGTGCGCGCCAGGTCGCTCACGTACGACTCGACCTTGCGCACGAGTTTGGTCGCGCACCGTTCGAAGGCGGGGTAGATGTGCACGTCGTGATCGGCCGTAAACAGCGTGGTGTTCATCAGCACGAGACTGGTCTTCACATGGAAGTCGCCGCCCCGCACGTGGTGAAACACCGAGACGAACAGGTCGGCCACGGGAAACTGCCGCGTCATGCGACGGAGCGGCTCGAGACAGCGGTCCATCTTCTCGAGGGTCTCGGCCGGCAGGCGGCACTGCTTCGCTTCCACTTCGACGCGGAGCCCACTACGGTTCTCGGAGGGTTGCATCACAGGGTTCCTTGTTTGTGAATTGCTCCGGAAAAATCATATGCCCGACCCCGCGCGCCGGAAAGACGGCACGCGGAAAAACCCGAGAAAAGGGGACATCACCGATTTGAACGGTACGTTCCTGTTTACCCTCCAGAATATCCGTGATGTCCCCTTTTTCAGTAGTTGAACTGAATGCCCCGGCGGCGGAGTTCGGCGACCAGGTCGGCGGTTGTGGTGTAGGGCACGGCATCGAAGCCGGCCGCCCGGGCGCCGGCCACGTGTCGCGCGATGTCGTCGACGAAGAAGATCGCGTGCGGCTCGACGCCGGCCGCTTCGGCGGCGGCCCGAAACATGGCAGCGTCGGGCTTCATGGCCCCGACGCGGTAGCTCAGGACGTGGACGCCAAACAGCTCGTCGAGCAGGCGGAACCGCCGACGGCAATGCTCCCAATGGGCCTCGCACGTGTTCGACAGGATACCGAGCCGATACCCGGCCCCGTAAAGCCCCGCGACAACCGGCACGAGGCCCACGTTCAGCGTGAAGATATCGCAGGCGGCGGCGCGCAGGGCCTCGGCGTCCGGCGCGGCGCCGGTGGCCGCGCAGAATCGCTCGTGGAATCCGCGGCTGGTGATGCGTCCCAGCTCGTAGTCGGCCTGGAGGCCATCCGAAAAAAGCACCTCGTGGACTCGACGCGGTTCGATCCCGGCGACCTCGGCCATCTGCCGGCACATCACCTCGACGCTGAACTTCAACAGCACGTTGCCGAGATCGAAATAGAGAAAGCGGGGTGGGAACATGGGAAGGATGGGACCTCACGTTGCCGATTTCGTACCGTGTTCCGCAAGTTCGTCGGTGTCTTGCGCGCCCAAGAAGGAGACCGTTTCGTTTTCGCTCTTTCCCCGCGAAAATCGGGACACTCCTCCCGTGAACGGTTACTCAGATGTCGGGATTGAGGATCGCCCGCGCCCAAAGGTACGCGGCCACGTTGAACACGATTGCCAGTGCCAAGAGGCACTGGCCGAAGACGGTCTGGAACAAGAGCTTCGTGTTGTCGGGATCGACGAAGTAATACGCGGTGAGGATGAAGGCCGGAGCCAGGGCCATGTACACGGCCGACTTGCGGGCCTGGGCGGTCTCGGACTGGATTTTCCGCTCCAGCCGTTGCATCTCGAGCACCGACTGGGCGATCCGCTCGACCGTCTCGTTGAGCCGGCCGCCGCTCTCGTGACTGGCCAAGAGAGCCGCGGCGAACAGGGCGAAATTCTCGCTTCGAAGCCGGCGCTTGGCCTCGGTCAGGGTGCGGTCCAGCGGCTTGCCGAGTTTGTACTCGCCGACGATCTGATGGAACTCGGCGTTGATCGGCTTCGGGCACTGGGCCGCGAGGATCTCCATCGACTGGGCAAGCGACAGCCCCGCCCGAACCGCATTGGCCAGCGTGACCATCGCGTCGGCCAGTTGGTCCTCGATCTTCTGGCGGCGGTGCTCGGCCATGCGCCGCAGAAGGTACCAAGGGGCCGCCACGAGGAAGAGCGTCAACAGCACGCCGAACACGAGGCTATCGAGCACCAGCCAGAACATGCAAAACACGCCGACCGTTCCAGCCAGCCAGAACACCAGCAGCCGGCGGAGGTTCCGCGTCGGTGCGCGCAGCCGGCGCAGCTTCTCGGCGATGTCGGCCTCGATGGCCGAAAGCGCCCGGTCGAACCACTCGCGGCAGAACAGCGCCAGCGAGGCGACCGAGGCGCCCGTCAACAGGCAGGCAAGCCAGACGTACATTTCGCGGAGCATGATTCCCTAGCCCCCCGGGTCGGCCGGGCCACCCAGCGCGGCGTGCGCGCCCGGCGGCGGCAACGCCTCTTGGCCATACAGGAACTCGGCCTCCAGCAGTTCCTTTTCCACCAACTCGTCGACGAACGAGGGCAAGTAGCCGGTCGGCTGGAGCGAGACCCCGTTGCGGAAGTTGAACATGTCGAGCACCACGACCTTCCCCGCCTCGGGATCGAACCGCGCCACTTCGGCAATCTGGGTGACCACTCGGCGCCCCCCCGGCAGCCGGCTGATGTGCACGATCAGGTCGATCGCCGTGGCCAGTTGCCGGTGGATCGACGCGATGGGCAGATCGGCGGCCATGAGCACGAGCACCTCGAGTCGCTCGATCACCTCCCGCGCGCTGTTGGCGTGGACCGTGGTCATCGAGCCGTCGTGCCCGGTGTTCATCGCCTGGATCATGTCCAGGGCCTCGGGGCCGCGGCACTCGCCCACGAGGATACGGTCCGGCCGCATGCGCAAGGCATTTCGGACCAGGTCGCGCACCGTGTACTGGCCCGTCCCCTCGACGTTGGGCGGTTTGGTTTCGAGAGTCACCACGTGCTCCTGATGGAGGCGCAACTCGACGGTGTCTTCGATCGTGATGATCCGCTCCTTGAAGGGAATGAAACTCGACAGCACGTTCAACAGCGTGGTCTTGCCGGAACCCGTGCCCCCGCTGACCAGGATGTTCCGGCGGTCGATGACGCAGGCGCGGAGGAAGTTCGCGGCTGCCCGCGTGAGGGTCCCCATCTCGATCAGGTCGTCCATGGTCAGGCGCTGGATGGGGAACTTGCGCACCGTCAGGCATGGTCCCTTGACGGCCAGCGGCGGGATGATCGCGTTGACGCGCGAGCCGTCGGGCAGCCGGGCATCGACCAGCGGCTGGCTCTTGTCGATCCGGCGGCCGACCTGGGCCACGATCCGCTCGATGATCGACTCGGTCACCTTGTCGGAGAGGAACCGGCGCCCGGACTTCTCGATCACGCCGTCGCGCTCGACGTAGATCTGATCGCGCCCCACGACCATGATCTCCGACACGGTCGGCGCCCGAAGCAGGTCCTGGAGCGGCCCGAACCCGAAGATCGTGTCCTTGAGGTCCTTTTTCAGCGTGCGG
This sequence comes from Thermoguttaceae bacterium, assembly GCA_024653385.1. GTDB lineage: Bacteria > Planctomycetota > Planctomycetia > Pirellulales > Thermoguttaceae > JANLFZ01. The sequence goes on from JANLFZ010000317.1 coordinate 4,037, forward strand.
AGGATCAGGTACTTGCGCAACTCCTCGTGGAGGTGGGGACGCACCAGCGGAAAAACATCGGCGAACCGCGCCTCGACGCGATGGATCTGCTCGCTGGTGTCGCGGCACTCGTGCAGGTCCAGGCGCTGGCGCACGAACTGGAGCAGGCCGTGCAGCTCGGCCTCGCGCTCGGGGACCAGGGTGGCCGGCACGTCGAACTCGTTCGACGTCAGCGACGCCAGATCGAAGAACTCGTCGGTGCCCCGCTCGAGGATCAACTGGTTCACCAGGTGATCGCGGAGCACCAACCCGGTGATCTCCTCCAAGAGGGCCTCGTTGTCCTTGGTGAACACCTTGAGGTCGCGGCAGACGTCCTCGATGTTGTTCTCCAGCAACAGGATGCTCTGCGTGTCGCTCGGCCGGTTCGTCTCGAACTCGTAGAGGTCCAGCCGTTCGAGGAGCTTGCGGTGGATGCGCAGCTCGAGGTCGGCCAGGATCGAACGGAGGTGGCTTTCCAGCTCGGCCCGCGTGACCGTCGCCGGCTTTTCCGCCTCGAACGTCAGCGTGAAGGGCCAAATGCGGACCTTGGTTCCGGGATCGAACACGACGGTCTGCGAACCCGAGACCTCGACATCGCCCACCACGCAACTGTTCAGCCCCACGTTCTCCAGGCACAATCGGCCATCGACCAGCCGCACCACGGCGTGGCGGCGCGAGACCAGCGGGCTTTGAAGCACGACCGCGTTCGAAGGATCGCGGCCGATGGTCACCTCGGGGCCTTGGACCTCGACCATCGACCGCCGGCTCTCGTGGATCTTGTTGAACCAGACTCTCATCGCGATTCCTAACGCGGCTGCCGAGGATGCAACATCACCACCAGCGGCTGCGAACGGTTCACCTCCAAGAGCTTGAGCAGCTTCTCGGCCTCGGGCTCGAATCGCCCGTTCTCGATCCGGACCAGAATCATCATCACGCTTTCCTGGACTTGAGGCACCTGGGCCGACTGGAGGATGTCGGGGGCCGTGAGGCGGTTGCCCAGCGAGAGGACCTTGAATGGGCCGATCATCTCGAGGTCGCCGGGAGACGCGGCAGGGTCAGGCGAGCCGGGCATGGGGACCGGTTCGACCTTGCCCGACTCGCCCGCGCGATCCGCCTTCGATGCCTCCGGCGCCGGCGGGGCCCGCCGCGGCTGGGCCACGGCGCTGGTGCTGGCGACAAAGGTGACGAGGTCGCCGGGCTGAATCAGCGAGGGAACGATCTTTCGCGGATCGATGGGGACGCCTATCGCGCGCTCGTCGACGCCGGGTTTCGGATCCTGGCCGAAGACCAGTTCGGGCGGCGGGGCCTTCAGATCCTGGCGCATCAAGAGCGAGCCCGCCGGAATGGCCCGCCACACCCGCTTGTCGACCTCGGCATTCCGCGCGGACCAGAGCACGGCGTAGTCCTTGAGGTTTCCCGCCACGCTGGAGGGCACGCGAACCTCCTCGAGCGCATCCTGGCGAAGCCGCTCGCCGCGCTGGAGGTTCGTCTTGACGCCGACAAAGCTGGTCAGCTCGACCTTGCCCGACTTGTTCGCCAGATACGCGAAGTTGAACAGGGCCGCCGCAACGCCCAAGCCGACTGCTAGGATCAGACCGTGGACACCTTTCATTACCGCTTACTCTCCCGGGGAAGGGGCGGTTGGGGGTACAGGGGACTGCCGGCGGGCCCGCCCGGGGTCACGACCAGCACTCCGGCCAGTCGGCCGGCATCGTCCGAAGCGAATTGCACCTCGACCGAGACGAGTCCGTCGCGCGTCACACCGCCGGCGCGACACTGCCAGCGCGGTCCCTCGCGCTGCCACCTGCCCACCGGCCAGCCCATGCCGGCAAAACAGGAATCGAAATGCTCTTTCCACGCCTCGGCCGGTTCGTTGCCGGCGAAACGGACCACCGCTGGGCCACCGGGCACGTGGATCGACATGGACTTGTGGGAACCCGCGGGCAAAGGCAACTCCATTCCATCGTCCCCTAGGGCCCGCGAGGTTGCGCCCGCATGGACCGCGTACAGCGTCCAACCCCGGTCTGGCTGAGGAACCGCTATTCCCCAAGTTACCACGCGCCGGCCGGTCCAAGCAACGCCTGGGTTACGTTCCGCCTCCGGCGCTGCGCACGACTTGGTTCCCGCCACCAGCACGGCGGGGCCCTCCAGCTCGTAAAGCTGCCACTGGTCGGGCGATTCGTCCACCGGACGTCGCTGGGCGAGGGTTTCGAGCAGCCGTTGCTCGGCGGGTCCGGGGCGATCCGCGGGAAGGGGGGCCGAGGACGTAAGCTTGCGGCACTCGGCCCGCAGCGCCGCGGCGGCCTCCTCGCGCGAACCGGCCGCGATGTGCTGGACGACCGCCCAACCCTTCTGGCCCACCTCGAACCGGCTCGGCCCGGCCAGGCCCGCTGCGCCAACGGTGCCGGGCAGGCCGGCCGTCTGAGTCGGCGCGGCAGCCTCGTCGGACCACCACCGAAGCACCTGGCGGCCGAACCCCAAACCCGCCACGAGAATGATCGCGCTGAGAAGGCCCCGCGTGGTCCACGCCGAGATCCGTCTTGCCAGGCGGGCCAAGCCGGCCTGGTCCATCCCACGGGGACGCTGTGTCGCGTTGGTTTCGCGCGGCCGGGTCATGCGCCTCACAACGTGCCCAAGAAGTCCTGAAGGATCTGGATCTGTCCCTGCAACTGGTCGATTTCCGCCTGGATGGCAGCGCGCTGGTCGGGGGGCGGCGGGGGCGTAACCCCGAGCTGCGCCTGAAGCTGCTGAATGACCCACTGGTAAAGCCGGATGAACGCCCGGGTCATGGTCTCGGGCACGCCGGACACGCGCCGAATCACGTTCCCGTCGTCGTCGCGGTCCACGCGGCCGCCGATGCGGTCGATAAGGTCCGCCACGGCCTGATCCGCCACGGTCCGGCTGAGACTACAGAAGCGGTGCAATACGGGGTGGAAGTCGGGCGAGCCGCCGGCGCCGCGGAACCGCCGCTGGTAACCGTCGAACTCGTCGTCGCGGTCCAGCGGCCGGAGGTCTTCGCGGAACGGCGCGCGCAGGATGGCGTAAACCGCCTGCACATAGGCCTGCGCCAAGGATGCCGGCGCCCGGGCAAGCGCATAGAGCACGGGCACGCGACGCTCGTGGTTCGAGTAGAGTCCGTGGCGCCAGAACGGCCACGGGTTGTCGAGCAAGTTGGCGGCCCACGCCAACTTG
>JANLFZ010000318.1 GCA_024653385.1 Thermoguttaceae bacterium
CCCTCTCCCGCAAGCGGGCGAGGGGAGCCAGACGCCCTCACCCCCGACCCCTCTCCCGCTTGCGGGAGAGGGGAGAGGGATTGGTACACGTGCCAGGTGCGGACGGTGCGCGGCGGCACGTCGGCCTCGAATACCAACAGGTCTCCGACGCGGTTGTGGACAAGCGGCTTCCGGCCGTCGAAGACGGCCAACGAGCCTGCCTCGGACGCCCCGGGCAGACGCCGGTCGAGCATCCCCACGTCGACGCACACAAGCGATCGCGCCAGAGGTTCCGGTTGGATGTTGATTAGCCGGACTGCCACGCGGCGCTCAGCGGCCGAGGTGGTGGGCGACCATGGCGAATCGCCGATTTCCGCCAGTGTCAACCTCTCGGGCCTCTCCGCGACGGCCTTGAGGCGACCCGGTTCGAGGCACTCCAGGCGCACGTTGTCGAACCATGCCGTGCCCGTGCCGCGCAGCACGGTGCCCAAGTCGGCCAGGTCGGCGTCGGCCGGGGCGGTGAACTCGGCCGAGACCTCTTTCCAATCGTAGGTTCCCTCGCCGCCGCTCAGCATGGGCGAGATGAGCATGGGGTTCTCGCGGTTGCCCACGTGAATGTACCAACCGGCGAATCCCTTGACGTTCTCCGCCCGCACCCAGGCCCTCATGCGGTACTTGACCCCGCCGACGAGGTGCAGGCCGCCTTGGCGCGTGGCGATCCACGAGGGTTCGGCCCCGGGGGCCACCACGGTCTTGAGGCACCGCTTGCCCGACTGGGGACGCTCGGCGACCCAGCTTGCCCGGTGCTGCGGGTCCGGGGCATCGTGGGTCCAGCCGTCGGGGGCCTCGCCCTGGCCGGCCTCCACGTCGCCGTTCGTCACGCCAAGCCTCACCATGAGTGCGTCGGGCACCTCACCCGCCGCCGGATTGTCGAAGTACACGTAGTACACCGCCGACTTGCCGGCTTCGCACTCGACGGGCAGAACAAGCGTGCTGCCGGCGGGAATGGGCCCTCGCGCGACGGGTTGGCCGTTCGGGCCTTCAAGGGCGAGGAGCATCTCGGTCCCCTGCGCGTCGCACACGCGCACCGCCTCGGCCGGTTGGCCTTCCAGATCCGCCTGGCCCGGCCCCTTGCCGACGGGCACGCCCACCGGCTCGCCGAGCGCGGCCCGGCTGCCCGCGTTCTCGACCACCACGCGGATGCGGGCTTGCCACCATCCCCCGCCGTCCAAGGCCAGCGACTGGCGCCATTCGGCCGCGGGCACGTCCGCGGCAATCAGGACGATGATGGGCAACAAGGCGTGCAGCGATCGGCGCCGAGGCGTCATGGCGATTCCTTCCAAGGGGTGAGGGCGAGGCAGGAACGGGCATCTTACTGCGTCTGGCGGCAAGCGGCAACCTGGCACGTACGACGAAGCCGATCGTCCGGCCGACACGCAAGGCGATTGCCTCGGACGGCCTCGCAAGCCGGCCGTTCCGACCGCGCGACAACCCGGTATAATGGCCCAAAATCTCCGCACCGACCCGTGGGCCGACCATGAGCGAAACACCCCGCCGACTCGTCCTCCTCACCGAAGGCTACCGCGACGCGCACACCGCGAAGACGGCGATCAACGTGATCCGCTACAAGCCCGAAGACGTGGTCGCGGTGTTCGACCGCGCCGGGGCCGGGGCAACCTGCCAGGAGTGGTTCGGTTTGGGCGGGTCGATTCCCGTGGTGGGTTCGCTGGCCGACGCGCCCGGGGCCAACGCTTTGTTGATCGGCATCGCGCCGCCGGGCGGCAAGATTCCGGCGCCGTGGCGTCCGATCGTGCTCGAGGCGATCCGCCGCAAGCTGAACGTCGTCTCCGGGCTGCACGATTTCCTCAACGACGACGCCGAGTTCGTCCAGGCCGCGCGCGAGCACGGCGTCCGACTGGTCGATGTCCGGCAGAACAACGAGCACGACGTGGCCCAGCGGCGGGGCATCCGCGAAGGCTGCCTGCGCATCCACACCGTGGCCAACGACTGTAGCCTGGGCAAGATGGTCGTCTCGGTCGAGGTCGCCCGGGGACTCCAGCGCCGCGGGGTGGACGCCAAGTTCGTGGCCACGGGCCAGACCGGCATCCTCATCGAGGGCGACGGCTGCCCCATCGACCGCGTCATCTCCGACTTCGTCAACGGGGCGGCCGAGAAGCTGGTGCTGGCCAATCAGCACCACGAGGTGATCGTCATCGAGGGGCAGGGCAGCCTGTTCCACCCCCGGTATTCGTGCGTGACCCTCGGGCTGCTCCACGGCTCGATGCCCGACGGGTTGATCGTCTGCTACGAGATGGGGCGCACGAAGATCGAGGACATGGGCGTTCCGCTGGCCTCGCTCGAAGAGGTCCGCGACTTCTACGAGGCAGCGGCCCGCATCATGCACCCCTGCCGCGTGATCGGCGTGGCGATCAACGGCGCCCGGTACTCGGACGCCGAAGTGGCCGCCGAGCGCGAGGCGGTGCGCCGCCGCATGGGCCTGCCCGCCTGCGATGTCTTGCGCCACGGCCCCGACGAACTGGTCGATGCGGTGCTCGACCTGAAGCGACAACTGAGGAAGTAAAGGCGGCCCCCGACCAAGCGACAAGGCGACCGGCGGCTATTCGTTGTCACCCGCCCCCGAAGGCCTCGCGGAACCGACCTCCTGGCGAGCGGCCTGGGCCGACCGGATCAGCGCGGCGTTCTTCGACCGCCTTGCCACGACCAGGGCCAGTTCGGCCAACTTCTGCGCCTCCTCGGCGCGCTGGGCCTGGGACGCCTCGATCGCGGTCTTGATCGCCGCGTCGACGAACTCGCGCTGGCCCTGAATGCTCGCGGCCGACTTGGCAAGGACCTCGAAGGTAGCGACTTTCGCGGTCAACGGGTCGACCGTGAACCAGGCAGCCATGCCGTCGATCGCTTCGAACGCCAGCGCGGCCTTGCCCGCGGCCGCGGCCTGTTGACGTGCCTCCTCCAACAGCACGTAGCGGCTTGCCGCGTCCGCACCGGCGGTCATGGCCTCGTCGATCAGTTTTCGGGCCAAGGCCGCCTTGCCGAGCGCCTTGGTCGCCCGGGCGAACTCGTCGTGGAACTTCCGCCGCATCGCCTCCCGAGCGTTCTTCAGCCGGGCCGGGTCCCTCGGAGGCGATTGCCGATCGGGGACTTCGGGCCGCACCCCAGCGCCGGCGCGGCCCAACTCGGCCAGCAAATCGGCCACGTCCTCGCCCTGCTGGGCAGCCTCTTCCCAGAGTTGCCGGGCGAGGCTCGGGTTGCCTTGACCATCCGCCGCCAAGAACGCACCGATCAAGACCTTCTGCGACGGGGCCTTGCTGAATCCGCTTTGAGCCAACCCGAGCACCACGGAACCCGGCATGTCCTTCAGCGTGTAGGTGCGGTTGGCGCCCTCGCTGCGATAGGTCAACGAGTCCCCATCGGCGCTGACCACGATCGCGGGGGTGTTGCCCAACATGATCTCCTGGGTCGGCTGAAGCCCTGCCAGAACCTGACGCATTCCCTTCCAGAACTCCTCGAGGTTACCCAGCAGGCCCTCGACCCGAGCGATCTGGGTCCGGTCGGCCGGGCTTTGGGCGTTCTGGGACGCGGCCTTGAGCTGTTGCCGGGCGCCGGCGAGATCGCGGCGCGCCATGGCCGCGCGCGCACGTCCCAATGCTTGCGTCACCGCCGGGCTTGCGCTGTCTTCCGCCGGTGGTTTTTCGGCGCCACCACCCGGGCTGGTGGTCGCCTGGGGCGGAGTACGGTCGAGCGGGGGCGTCTTGGCGGGTTTGGCGTGGGGTTCAGCGGGCGGGCCACGGTCCGGCACGCCCGGTGAGGACCCGGTTTCCTTGGTTTCCTCGGCGGCAGCGACACGCCCAGGCACCGGCGAGGACGGCCTTGGTCGGACCACCACCAGAACGAGTACGACCGCCATCCCCACCCCAACCATGGCCAGCAGGCGGAGAGCGCCCGGGACCTCAGCCGGCCGCCGCGAAGGCACGCTCACTCGCCGGTGCTGGGGGACATCGAAGCCCTGGTACGCCACCTCGTCCGAATGGTCGGCCGCATCGGCATGCCACGCGGTCGGGGGTTGCACGCCCGGCTCCAGACTTCCGCCGCGAAGCGACACGTCGTACGCCGCCCGCCGCGTGGGATCGAGCAGGCACTCCTTCGCCTCGGCCACGGCATCGAGCAACCGTTGCCACGCCGCGATGTGGGATCCCGGCCGGAACCGTCGAATCCGGGCAGTCAGGGCGTCGGCCTTGCGCGCGATCACCTCGCCATCGATCTCGTCCTCGGCAATGCCCAGGAGATCGTAGTGACTCTTCGGCTCGCGTCCGTCTTCCCGGCCAAGCCACTCGCGAAAGGGATTGAACTCGTCTGACACAGGGGTTGATTCGCCGGGAGGGATAGACATTGAAGAACAGGAACAACGAGGAAGCCTATGTTCATTTAACTTCAGACGACCTCTCGACCGCAAGACCAGCCGCGTCGCCGGGGCACGCGGGCAGCGCCACCACGCCGGCCGCTGGGCAAGGGTCTGGAACTGGTCTCGGCCTTGGGGCTAAACTAGAAGCAGGGCCCGCCAGGAGGCAACATTCCCGGAGAAGCGGCGCCATGGGTATCCGGTTCTATTGCCCGAACGGCCACAAGCTGAACGTCAAGTCGTTCCAAGCTGGCCTGCGGGGGATCTGCCCGCATTGCGGCGTCGGGGTTGACATCCCGCTGGAAAGCACCCGCCCCAGTTCGAAGGAAGAACGCCAGGCGAAGCGCCGGCAGCGAATGGAGCAACGCTCGCGGGATCAGGCGGCCGTGGTGATTCAGAAGAAAAAGCCGCCGGAGCGTCCGGCCAAGCCGACCCATGGGGCCGGCACGATTTCCAGGACGCAGGCCCCCTCGGTGCCCCGGACGGCCGAAGCGCCGCGCGCGGAGTCACCGGCCGGACCCACCGCCAAACCATTGGAGGACTTCCCGACCCTTGGCGCGGCAACGGCTGGGGCAGCTAAACCTGCCTCGGGCATCGGTCAACCCTCGGCGACCACCGGCGGGCCGGCACGCGGGAGCAAGGAGGCAACTTCCGCCCCACCACCGCCTGCCGCAACAGGGTCCGTGATGGACCCGCTCGACGAAGCCCCGACTGCCGTATGGTATGTGCGTCCTAGCGCAGGGGGGCAGTATGGGCCTGCCACTCGGGAGATCATGCGCGTATGGCTTGCCGAGGGCCGAGTGGGGCCGGATTCTCTCGTGTGGAGGGAGGGCTGGCGCGACTGGCGCCTCGGCAGTCAGGTTTTCCCGCAACTGGCAGCGGCGGACGACGAGGTAGTGCCCGGCCTGCGGCACATTATCGAAGAAGAGGTGTTCGCCGTGGGTCCGGTGGCCACCAGCCCGGGAGTCGGCTCGCGGCGGCCTGCCGAACAGGGTGGCAATACGGCGGCCGTCCTCGTGGTGGCGGCCCTCGCCCTCGTCGGCATGATCGTGGCGGCCCTTTGGTATTGGTTGGGGTCGGGCGAAGGCCCTTAAGCGCACCCAAACCGGCGTCGCGCGACCGCTCGGGTTCCAGCGGGTTTACGTCCATTGCGTCCGCGATCTGGACCGCTCTTGACGCGGTTCGGTCTTCCTGCGACACTCTGCCGCCTTGGTCCAGGAGCCCACGACGAGCGTCGCGGATTCCCTGGCCAGGGGCGTTGCCCGATGGAGCAGGAGACTCAAGGATGCGATACGTGCGATACGGATGTTGCTTGGCGTGGCTTGCGCTTTGCGCCGCGTTGGGTGGTGGGTGCAGCAAGACAACGGACGTGGCGGCGCCGCAAGGGTCCGAGACCGCGGCCGGTCCGACTGCGGCGGCGGAAGAGGGTCCGGAGATCGCTGTCTCCCGGTTCCTTGAAGCCGTGCGAACCGGCAACGACCAGCAAACCGAGGCGATGTTCACCAAGCTCGCGCGGGAGAAAATCCGAGAGCTGGAAGACATTCAGGTCGCTCCCCCCGGCAGCGACACGGCCAAGTTCACCGTGGGCAAGCCGGAGATGCTCGGGGACGATGGGGCACGTGTCCCCAGTCAATGGACGGACCTGGACCGGGACGGAAATTCCCGTACCGACGAGATCACGTGGATGGTCCGCAAGGAGCCCGAAGGGTGGCGGATCGCGGGCATGGCCGCGGTTGTCTTCGAGGGCGAAGACCCCCTACTGTTGGATTTCGAGAATCCCAAGGAGACCCTCCGAAAGTTGGAGTTGCTGCGGGAGGAGATTCGCCAGCGGGCGGAAAAAGCGACCCAGCAGGCGACCCAGCCGCCAAATACTTCGGAATCCGTCCGACGCTGAGCAGGCAAAACGACTCTGTTTTTGCAACTTTTATCTGGCGCATCGGGTGGATTGAATCTGCCGGGTGGCGTTTGCCGGGCGCTATCCGCCAAAACCCTGGTGGTAATCTGTAAGCTCTTGTGAGAAAAAGTCTTAGATCGCCTCTATTGGGGAGGACACCGCGACGGTGCCCTCCCCTTTAGTGTTTCATGGGCCGGCACTGAGGACGGTGCATGGCCCTTTTTTGTTGTTAAACGGTCTAAAATTCCCAAGACTCCATTTCCACCTAATGCGTACATTTTCGCGGGCCTCCCCGCTTGACAACGAAAATCGGGATGCTAGCTTAACGTTCAAAGCTGTGTATGTGATACCGCGCCCGCAGGCCGCAAAGTTTGAACAGGGAGCCGCGCGGCGGAGTGCGGTCGCGGCACAGCGATGATTCTTTCAGACGCCTCCTTGGTCCCTTAGCCGTCCGGGGGTGAGGAGCGTGGAACCAGTGACGGCGCGAACGTGAATCCCGTAACGCTACGGTACCTGTTAGTTGGAGGATTCTGGAATGAAACGAACCTACTTGATGAGCGCCGCGGCGTTCCTCGCGGTGCTAGGCTTCGCCGTGGTGGCGGAAGCCGGGCGCCACGCCCGGACCTGTGCGCCGGACACCTGCGCGCCGAAGACCTGTGCTCCGGCCGCCTGCGCTCCGGACACCTGTGCTCCGGACACCTGCGCGCCGAAGACGTGCTGCCGCAAGGTCCGCCGGGTCCGCACTTGCTGCCCGGATACCTGCGCCCCGAAGACCTGCGCTCCGGCCACGTGCGCTCCGAAGCCTTGCGCTCCGGCCACGTGCGCTCCGGCGACTTGTGCGCCGAAGACCTGCGCTCCGGACACCTGCGCGCCGAAGACGTGCTGCCGCAAGGTCCGCCGGGCCCGCA
>JANLFZ010000030.1:0-10143 GCA_024653385.1 Thermoguttaceae bacterium
CCATCAACCTGGCAAAGTGGGTCGCCGATCAATTGCTGACGACCGGGACCGTCAAGCGGGCGTACCTGGGCGTCATCATCCAGCCGGTGACCCACCAGTTGGCTGAACAGCTCGGCGTTCACGCCCGGCAAGGCGTCCTCGTCGGCGACGTGCAACAGAATACGCCGGCGGCCAAGGCGGGCGTGAAGACGGGGGACGTGATCGTCGAGTTCAACGGCCGGAAGGTCACCAGCACCAATGAACTCCAGTTCCACGTCGAGCAGACGAAGATCGGCTCGACCGTGCCGCTGGTCGTCCTCCGCGACGGCAAGCGCGTCACGCTCCAAGTGACGCTCGAAGAACAACCCGCCAACTTCGGCCTGGCGCGGCGCGGTCTGCGCGGCGGCTTCGGCCAGCCGGAGACCTCGCAGTTCGACAAGCTCGGGTTGGAGGTGGCCGCGCTCACGCCCGAGGTCGCTGAACGACTGGGCGTCAAGGGCGGCGAAGGGGTGGTGATCACCCAGGTCCGACCGGGCAGTGCCGCCGACGAGGCCGGCCTGAGTTCCGGGATGATCATCGTCCAGGCCAATCGCAAGGCGGTCAAGACCGTCGCCGACCTCGAGAAAGCGGTCGGCGAGCCGGCCAGCGAGAAGGGCGTGCTGCTGTTGGTCCGCGATGCCCAAGGATCCCGTTTCGTCGTGCTGAAGCCGGAGAAATAACCGGCTTGGGCCGCAGTTCGGGACTCGAGAAACGACGGGTGTGGCCGTGCCCAGACGAGGTTGGCCACACCCGTCGCTTTGCGCCTTCTCCCGCGGTGCATTGGTCCGGCGCGCCCGAAGTAGACAGTCCCATTTTCGCGCTCCTTCGCCGCGAAAATCGGGACACTCCCCGGAAACGGTTACGACTTGTCCTGCGGGCCCGATGGCCGATCCTGCCCTTCGCCCGGCAGCGGTCCGGAACGGTCGCGGCTTGCCTCGAGGACCGCTTCGAAGTACGGGTCGCACGCTCGGCGAGCGAGCACGTGCTCCACGGCCTCGTCGAAGCTCAGCCCGCGGCACCAGTGCAAATAGGCGATCACGCTGCTCGGCGAACGGTTGATGCCCGCGCTGCAATGCACATAGACCCTGTGGCCCGCCTGAATCAAGCTATCGAGCACGCGCACGCACTCGGGCAGGCGCTCGCGCAGGTGCTGGCGGTCGAAGTCGCGCACCGGGACCCGGCGCACCTCCATGTTGCGCCGCCGGTAGCCTTCCGCCAGGCACGGCCAGTCGATCCCCCAGTAGTCGAAGTCCTCTTCGGTCTGGAGATTCAAGACGGCGGTAACGCCGTACTTCCGATTCAGCCAGTCGATATCATCGACGGACCTCGGGCAAGCGCCGACGAAGAGATTCGGCAGGATCTCGTCGAGGTCCGTCATCACGATGGCCCAGCGTTCTCTGCGGGCGGATTCGGCGCGGGTTGGGGAGCGACCGGCGCGACCGGCTCGGCCAACGGCGGCGCCGGTTCCGATGCCGAGGCGGGAGCCTCCGCCGACGGCGGAGCCACCGGTTGAGTCGGTTGCTCGGGCATCGGAGGGCTGGCCTTCGGAGCCTTCTTGACCACCCTGCGGGCTGCCGGTTTGGCCGCTTTCTTGGCGGCCTTGGTCTTGGCCGGCCTGGCCTTCTTGGTCTTGGCGGCCTTGGCCTGGGGTTTCTTCTTCGGCGTCTTTTTCGGCGTCTTCTTCACAGGCTTTTTCGAGGCAGGTCGCTTGGACGCCTTCTTGGCCGAACGAGTCTTTTTCTTGGCCATACGTCGAATCCTGCTACCGATTCCTGAAATGTCCAACCCACCGAAGGGAACGATAACCGCAACCTCGTCCCATGACAAGGAGCCCTGTTTCGAAACAGGCGTATTCTTGTCCATCAGATCAACACCGCGCAGGCCCGCGTCGGCCGATGGTCCCGGAAGGCACGTTCCCGTTGGGGAAAAAAATAACTCGCAAGAGGGGTAAGGCAAATCGCTCTTGACCCGCCTGCCATCTTCGCCTACTTTCTGCCCCCACTATGAAACGTGACCATGGGAAGTTCTGGCGGGCCGCAGGGCTATTGGCCCTGGCGGCGGTTTCTTGGTTGGCGGTGTGGGTCTTCGCCCAGCAGCCTTCGGGCGGCAACCCGACCGCAGAATCCGAGTGCGTTCTTCTGTTGCGCAACGGTCGGACGCTTCAAGGCCGCGTGAGCGTAACCGATGACCGATACCAGGTCTTCGTTCCCGGCGGCGAGATCCGTGTGCGCCCGACGGAAGTCCTCTGCGTGTGTCGCGACTTGAGGGAAGTCTACGAGCGCAAGCGGAACCTCGTCCGGTTGGACAACGTGCAAGACCGGCTCGATCTTGCGCAGTGGTGCCATCAGGTGGGACTGCTTGACGAGGCCGCCGAGGAACTGTCCGAAGCGATGGTCCTGGACCCTACCCATCCACTGATCCCGGTGGTCCAGCGGCGGCTGAAAGTGGCGGCCGCGCCTGGGGAAACCCCCGAATCGCCCGGCAAGCCCCCGGCCCGCGGACCCTCGAACTACGAACTCGACCTGATGATCCGCGGAATGCCCCCGGGCACGGTGGAGACATTCACCCAAGTGGTCCAGCCGATGCTGATGAATAGCTGTGCCGCGGCGGGATGCCACGGACAGGCCTCGACGAACGGATTCCGGCTGCTGCGCGTACCCCCCGGCGGCCCACCCAGTCGCCGCCTGACCCAGCGCAATCTGTACGCCGTGTTGGAATGGGTCGACCGCAACCAGCCGGGCAAGAGCCCGCTCTTGGCCGTGCCGGTACGACCGCACGGCACCGCCCGGGCGCCGATCTTCACCGACCACCACGTGGCGCAGTATCGGCAACTGGTCGAATGGTGTTACCGCGTCGCGCAGGCGAACGAACCGATTACCCAGGTGTCGCACCTGGAGCCGGCCGGCGACGGGGCCCGGGCCGGCTCCCGAGGCACTCGATCGGCCGGCGCGACGAAACGGGGACATTCTGGAGCGCTGCCACCGGTGAAATCGCCGGTCGTACCGGCCGTCGGCGTCGAACCGGCAAACGACGACCCTTCCGTGGCGAGGCCGGCGGGCAAGACCGGCCGCGGCGCGACCATCCCCAAATTCGTCCCTTCCGACCCGTTCGACCCCGAGGCGTTCAACCGGCAGTTCGCCCCTGCGAAGAACGAGACGCCGCGCTCGACCGACGACCCTCCGCTGCCACCGCCACTGGAGCGGTAGAAAACAGCGCGGGAGGCCAAGCAACGACTTGGCCTCCCGTACAGAGGTAGCCTCAAAGGGCAAGTTCGGCCCCGCCAAGGCTGCGTCGCGAACTAAGCGAATCAGGTCTTCTTCTCGGGTTCCTTGGGCTTTTCGGGCTCCTTCTTTTCGGGTTCCTTCTTTTCAGTCGCCGCGGGCTTTTCCGGCTCCTTGGGCTTTTCAGGTTCCTTTGCGGCCGCGGGCTTTTCCGGCTCCTTGGGCTTCTCGGCCTCTTTCTTCTCGGGTTCCTTGGGCTGTTCGGGCATCGCGGCCTTTTCCGGTTCCTTCGGCTTCTCGGGGGCCAGGGCCTTTTCGGGCTCCTTCGGTTTTTCCGGCTCCTTGGCCGCCTTGGGCGCCAGCGGCGGAAGCCCCGGCAGCTCGACATCCTTCCCCGGACCGGGCTTGCTTGCCTCCGGGGCCGCCGGCTTGGCGACGTCCTTGGGCTGCTCTCTCGCGGCCGGCTTTTTCAAATCGACCTTCTTCTTGGTCTCCTGCGGACAACCCGCCGCAAAAGCAACGACACACACCAGTGCGGTCAACAGGGCGAATCGTCTCATGCGCGTCCTCCTCTGGTGAAACGGTACGGTTTGTCGTGAACTCGTGAAGGATATCCCTGGGACGTTCGCGCGTAAAGGACCCCGGGCGGTGTCCTCGGGGCCGAGACACCGTTCGGGCCGTTCCTTCGCCCGACGACTGCCGTCGGCGCTTGACACTCCGGCGGGCATCCTTCATATTCTCGAAAGTCACGCGACATGCCCTTGATGGCGGTGCGCCCTCGGATCACAGGCAAGGAGTGAAGACATGGCAGTGCCGGGAACCATGGGGAAGATCCTCCTGGTCGATCTGACCGATGGTACGATCGACGTGCAAACGCCCAGCGACGAGGTGTATCTGAAGTATGTGGGCGGATACGGGTTGGGGGCCTATTACCTCTACCGGTGGCAGAAGCCCGGGGTCGATCCGCTCGGGCCCGAGGCGCACCTGGGGTTCGTGACCGGCCCGCTGACCGGCACGGCGGCGCTGAGCGGCAACCGGTATTTCGTGGTGGGCAAGAGTCCGAAGACCGGCACGTGGGGCGATGCGAACTCGGGCGGGACGTTCGGCCCGGCGATGAAGGCGGCAGGGTTCGACGCGGTGTTCGTTCGCGGGCAGAGCCCCAAGCCCGTGTATCTCGTCTTGCGCAACGGCGCGGCCGAGTTGTGTCCCGCGGAAGACTGGTGGGGGTTGGATACAAACGTCCTTCAGGACCAGGTGGCGCAGCGCTACGGCAAGAAGGCGGTGGCAGCCTGCATCGGTCCGGCGGGCGAACGCCGGAGCCTCTTGGCCGCGGTCATCAACGACAACGGCCGCGCCGCGGCCCGCAGCGGGCTCGGGGCCGTCATGGGCTCGAAACGACTGAAGGCCGTGGTGGCCGTCGGCGACCTGCCGGTCACGGTGGCGGATCCCGAAGCCCTGCGCCAAACGGTTGCCCGGCACCGCGACTTCATGAAAGAGCAGGGCATGTACAAGTTCCTCAACCAGTACGGCACGGCCGGGATGACGGCCGGGGCTTGCGCGACGGGCGACACGCCCATCAAGAACTGGGGCGGCGTGCCCGGCGACTTCCCCACCGTCAAGAAGATCAGCGACGACGAGGTCATGCTCATCCAGCGCCGCAAGTACGCGTGCTGGCGGTGCTCGATCGGTTGCGGCGGCGAGACCGTCGTCGAGGACGGCCCCTTCGCCTCCCACACCCACAAGCCCGAGTACGAGACCCTCGGCGCCTTCGGCACCATGTGCCTGAACGACAATCTGGCTTCGATCAACAAGTGCAACGAGATTTGCAACCGCCAGGGCCTCGACACGATCGGCACCGCCTGCACGATCGCCTTCGCCATCGAATGTTACGAGAACGGCGTCCTGACGGACCAGGACACCGGCGGGCTGAAGCTGACTTGGGGCAACGCCGAGGCCATCGTCGAACTCACGCGGCAGATCGGCGACGGCGTAGGCTTCGGCAAGGTCCTGGCCGACGGCGCCAAAGTCGGCGCCGAGCGGATCGGCCGCGGCGCCGACCGCTTCGCCATGCACATCCAAGGCGAAGAGGTTCCCATGCACGACCCGCGACTGAACCCCGGTCTGGCGGCAAGCTACAAGATGGACGCCACGCCGGGACGGCACACCCAACTCAGCGCGTGGACCGCCGAGGCCCAGTTCGCCCCGCCCGGACTCGTCACCGAGCCGGTCGAGCGCTACAATCCCAAGGGCAAGGGCCGGCTCCATCGGCTGGTGAGCAACCACTATCACACCGCCACGTCGTCGGGCATGTGCATGTTCGCCTGGGTCTGTCTGCCCCCCGAAGCCGTGCCCGAGATGCTCTCCTGCGTGACCGGACACAAGTACACGGTCGACGACGCCGAGCGGATCGGCGCGCGCGTCGCCTCGCTGCGCATCGCGTTCAATCTGCGCGAGAAGGTGCGCAACGTGGATATCCAAATCCCGCCCCGGATTCTCGGCTCGCCCCCGCTACCCGACGGGCCGCTGGCCGGCGTGACAGTCGATGTCGACACGCAGGTCCGCGAGTACCTCGAGGCCATGGGATGGGATATCGAGACGGGCGTGCCGAAGCGCGAGACGCTCCGCGATCTCGGCCTCGATTTCGTGATCGCCGATCTGCACGGCGCGTGACCGCCGGGTAGCCGCGATCCGCCCCCTGGCCCCCAAGAAACGAGAAAGCCCGCACCCGAGAGGCGGGCTTCCTCGAGACGTGTTTTGGCGAGCAAGAGGCGGTACGCCCACCGTGGTCACCTGCTGCCCATGTTTCATGTCGAGCCAGCGGTGCACCAGGTGTATCGGCCCTCGCTCTCGGCCGGCCAGCCAAAAGAAAACCTAGCACGATTTTTCGGAATCGGCAATGCCTCGATCGGGCGGGTTTCCCCGAGGAACCATGGCGACGGGGCGGCCTTCAGTCCGCGGCCACGAGCCAGTTGAACTTCCAAAGCGGGTTGCCGCAGACCTGGCAGGCTTCGCCGTTATCGAGCAATTTACCGTGGCACTGGTGACAATCGCGGATCGAGGGCAAGTCGAGAAGCTGCCGGCCCCGCAGGCTACTTGCCTTGGCCTGGTCGCCAAAGGCCAGCGCGGTGGCGATCTGCACGGCGGTCGGGTACAGCCGGAAGAGCACCAACGGCGCGCGGCGGGACTCGGGCAGCACGTCGGCCAGGACATTCGTGAACGCAAGGCGCTGCTGGTCGGCCGACTTCGACGCGTAGTGTGCGGCGCGGGCCAGCACCCGCGCGTCGTCGTAGGTCGGTCCAAGCCGCAACCGGCCCAGCCAGGCCATGCACCAGGCCGCGTCGCGCACGTAGCCGAAGCCCACCGCGGCCGCGCTTGCCACGACCGCCTGGAAGACCTCGATTTCCGTCTTCGAGATCCGCTCGGTCTTTTCGGGCGAGACGGGCATGAGAATCGAGTCGCGCCCGACGGCCATTTCCACTTCGTCATGGAGCCGGGCATACAGCGCGTCGCGCAGGATCGTCAGCCCTCCCGCAAGGCTCGTGGTCACGTGGACGCCATCGGTGCGGCCCTCGTGGCGGTTGAACTCGTCGGTGGCCTCGGTCCGACGCCGAACGAACTCGTCGAGATGCATGGTCCGCCTCCATCGGGAACGAGGGTTCTGGTGGCATGATACCCCTTTTGCGCCCGCGGGGGAACCATCGCGGGCGCAGGAAGAACCCTCACAACAACCAAGCGAGGTAGACCACCACGGCCGCGGCGGCCGCGAGGATCGCCAGGGTCACGGCCACGGCCCTGCGGTTGACCGGCTCGCGCGGCCCGGGCGGGGCGGGAGGCTCGTAACCCTCGGCGAAACCATGCCCGCACCACTCGCACTGCCGGGCATACCGAGGCGCAAACACCTCGTCGCACGTGGGGCAGATGATTCGCTCGATCGGCGTGCCGTCGGGTGCGGGATCGGCCCACGCGAAGTCCACGCCCGCCGTGTAGCAAACCGGGCATCGCGTCAGCCGCCGGGCTCCGCAGCCGGGGCACCGCGGCCAACGCGGCTGGTCATCACCCGGCATGCAGGAGCCGGTGGGCGGTTCGTCTGGAACGGCCATGACACGCTCTCGCCTTGCGGACATTACGTACCGAACGAGGTTGCATGATTCTGGGGGCCCGCCCGCTGCTTGGCGTCGGGACCGGGCCGAGTGTCCGGCACGATCCGAGCCTCGATCTCGACCCGCGCGGCGCCGCGGGGCAGCGTCGCCGTGCTGGTCACCGGATCAAGCGGCGTTTCCTTGCCGTCGAGTTTCACGCCGACGACCTTTCCCGGCGCGCGAAGGCGCAGCCGGACTGCTGACGGAGGGTATCGCGTGGCAAGATCGATCGCGCCGCGGATCCGGTCCCCTTCGGCCTTGAGCGTGAAACTTGTCGGGCCGAACCGGGTCTGAAGGCGCTCGACGCGGATCTCGTTCCCCGGCGCAAGCCACGCCCGGGGCGTGGCGCGGCAGTAGACCAGCTCGTCGCCCTCGTCGTGGCAGAGCATCCCGGCGAGGCTCCGCGTGTAGTAGCCCATGGGCCAGGGGGCCAGGTCGTAAATGCGGCCCGCGCCCCACGAGCGGTGCTCGAACGTCGTGAGCGTCTGGCGCGAACTCTGGGTGGCCAGGAGGCTGTAGAAGGTGTAGATCGCGCGCTCGGGCTGGTCGCGGCGGAGGTAGCTGGCGATCTGGCCCGCGAAGTGTCCCTCGTCGGCGAGGTTCGGGGCCATGACGAAGAGGTTGTCCTCGCAGTTTGCCTGGACCCAATCTTCCAAGGGATCGCCCGGCGGCACGATGCCCGAGTCGAGCACGCCCATCAGCCCGCCGTCGACCACCGCCGCGTACCACATGGTCTCTTCGTGCCCCTTCGACTCGAGGTAGCCGGGCACGTAGGGCACGAACGTCCCGTCGTTGAGCCGCACCGGCTCGCGTTGGCGGGCGGCCAGGCGCATGCCGCGGAGCACCGCGCGGCGATAGTCGTCGGCCACCTGGCGGAACTCGCCGGCCCGGGGATGGCCGATCCGCTCGAGCACGCGCACGACCTCGTTGAACCCGGCCCAGTTGACGCAGTCGGTAAAGGTGCTCGTGCCCGACGAACCGTCGGTCACGCGGCCCGGCGGCAGCCAGCCGTAGTTGGCCGGGCGCGATCCGTCGGGGTTTTCGCGCATGGTGAGTTTGCGCTGCGAGGCGGTCCACTCGAGGCTCTTGACGAGGGCCGGCAGCTTCGCGTCGAGCCACGCCCGATCGTCCGAGTAAAGAAAGTACCGCGCGGCGGCCCATTGGAACCATCCGTGGTAGTTGAGCCACAAGAGGGCCGTGTACCGCGGCGGGGCGGTGAAGAAGCCGTCCCAGGTCTTGTACTCGCTCGAGGCGTCGCTCCGTTGCGACCCCTGCCAGCGGAACCCGGCCTCGAGGTATTGTCTGGCCTCTTCGAAATGCCCGCGCCGCGCGAGGCCCTCGATGCCGTAGGACGTGCAGTGGAGCCAGACGTAGTCGTAGACCAGCGGGCTGGTCTTCAGGGCGTAGTCGCCGTGCGTGTCGAGGTCGCCCGTGACGAGCGTGCGCGGATAGAGCGTCTTGAACTGACGCACCACGACCGGGTCGGGCAGGCTGAGCTGCGTGCCCCGGGCGAGCCGGGCGTCCCAATACGCCTTGGCCGCGGCCACGGCCTTTTCGAACCCAAGCCGCCGACCGGCCTCGACGAGCTTCTCGTCGACGGCAATGTAGGGGATGACCAGATCGGTGTGCGGTCCTCGCGGGAGGACCGTCACGAGAACCTGCTTGTCGCCTGCCGACGCGATTGAAGCGTCCGCGCCGTCCAGCGCCAACACGATGCGTTCGCCGGCCATCAGCCGGCCCCGGTCGATCCGCGCTTGGGCGAGGTTGCCCAGCGGGTTGGGCTTGCCTGCCCCGTAATGCTCGGGCGTGATCCGCAGCCACAAGGGCAAGTTCCCGCCGCGCCGCAAACGCACGAAGGCAGCCAGAGGCTCGTAGCCGGTGCGGACCTCTTCGCCGGCCAAGGGATACGCCACCGCGGTTGCATGGAGGCTTTCACCGCCATGCTGCCAGCGGGTGTGGACCACCAGGTGGTAGCCATCGTCGAGGTCTTGCGCGATTGACGTGTCGCCGTGCTCCTTGAACGCCGGCGGATCGCCCGCGCCGAGCTGGACGACGAAATCCTGGGCCGGCGGGTGCCCGGTGCCCAGGGCCGAGCTTGCGCTGGCGCCCAGCGCGCCGTTGGAGAGCACGTAGAACTCCTGGGCCACGTTGGGCCAGCCGAGGAACATCCGCCGGTGCTTGACGTCGGGCAGGCGCTCGCAGAAGTAGCGGTAATCGACCTCGGGCATGGCGCGAATCGCGTCGGCCGTGCGCGGGGCCGGCGGCCGCGAAACGCGATAGGCGAACTCGAAGGCCCGATCGTCTTGCCGGCCGCGGGCCTCATCGTAACCGGTCCATGCCAGGTACTTTTCGCTCGTCGAGCGGAACGGCGTCGCGCGGGCAGCATCGACGCGGGCGGTCAGGGCGTCCATCGCCTTCGTGGGGAAGGTCTCCGATCCGCGATCGAGCCCCTCGTCGCGGTACACCAGCATGCCCAGGTCCTTCAGCCACACCAGCGGCTCGCGGCGGAGCATTTCGGCCGAAAAGGTGAATCCGTAGTCGTCGGCCAACTCGACACGGCACGATGCCGAGCCCGAAATCGCCGTGCCCTTGCCCGCGCCGCCCAAGACGGGCGGCTTCTCGCGCGGGAATCGCAGTCGTCGGCCGTGCGGCATGTTCGCCGCGGGAGCAAGGTCCTCCGACGTCACCGTCACTCCTTCGGAAGGAACCAGGCGGATTTCGCGCAGCCACGGGCGGCTGGGCGAGGCGGCCTCCCAGCGGATGGT
>JANLFZ010000030.1:10153-22777 GCA_024653385.1 Thermoguttaceae bacterium
GATCTCAATTCTGGGGGCAAAATCGCATTCTCCCAGGTCCCAGCGGATGGTCACCGTATCGAATCGCTCGTCGCCCGGCGTGGGGCCGGTCCCGACGAGCCCCGCCCCGGCCAGACACCACGCAAGGGCCAGCGCGCACGACATGATCGCACCTCCGAAACGAACGTATGCGATTGAAGGGACCTCCCCTTGGTTCGGTCGCTCGGTGTCCCGCGATCAGCCTATGCCGGTCGAACCGCGAACGTCAATGGCCCTGGTCTTCTCGCGCGCGGCCGGGTGGGCTGGGGCCGGCTGGTCGACCCGGACCGGAAGCCGAAGGGGTCGCGGACGTGCCGGGCGAACGGCCGACGCGGTTCGTGCCGGTGGTGCGGGCTGTGCGGGCGGTGCCTTGGCTGCGGGCCCGTTCACGCCGCCTGTAACGGGCGTGCTGGCCGCCACTTACCGAGGCCGGCGCCCCTGGCCGGTTTTGCTTAGCGCCGCCGGAAAAGCCGGTCGATGCGTCCCTTGAGTGAATTGGCGATTTGGACGTCCAGGCATGGAGGATCGTGACGTGCGTGTTGCGCCGGGATGGAGTTCGGTGTTGCCCAGCGCCATCGTGGTGCTTGCCGTGGGGATGGTGTCTCCCAGCGCTCAGGGCCCCTACGGCGACGAGTCGTCGTGCCCGCCGGCCGCCGCGGACGAAGAGACGCCGGCAGCTTCGGTCGGTTCGGGCCGGCCCGAGGGTTTCGGCATCCAGAACGAACCTTCGCTGTTGCCGCCCGAGGAAGCAACATGGCCCGGTCCGGCGGCCTGGATTCCCGTCGAATACCGCGACGAGAAGCCGCTGTCGGCGCCGACCCCGGTGTTCGATGCCGAACCGCGTCCCTTGCCGATTGCCGTGGCCAGTCCCCCAGCGGCCAGCCAGCCGCGCTCGCAGGCGCTGGAGATGGCCGCCCGGGAGGCCGACCTGCACACGCGTCGGGCCTTCGAGCTGGGAGGCCGCCGCGCGTGGTTCGCGGCCCGGGCCGAGTTCATCCTCGCGCTAAGGACCCTTGCCCAGGCCCTCGACCGCCAGCGCGAGACGACCTTCCACAGTCGCGCGTTGGCCGCGGCCTTGACGGCGCTGCGCGAGGCCCAGGATTTTCTGCCCGGCCCGTCGCGTCTGGAAGCCGATCTGGACCTGGCCGGCCTGGTCGCGGGACATCGTACGCCCGCTTTGAAGCAGGCGAATCTTGATCGGCACACGCCGCTGGCCGCCTGCCAAGGGTACTTGACGTTCGCGCAAGAGCAATTGGCCGCGGCAGCCGGCGACGAGGTGGCCGGCGCGATGGCCCTGTACGGCTTGGGCAAACTCCATGCGGCCATGGCCAATCAGCCGGGGGTCGCCGACCGCTCGGCCCCGCCCAAAGCCGTGGCGTTCTACCAAGCGGCGCTCTTGGTCAACCGGCATCACTACATGGCCTCGAACGACTTGGGGGTCTTGCTGGCGCGGGCCGGGCGCTATGAAGACGCCCGCATGGCCCTGGAACACAGCGTGTCGCTGTATTCGCAATCGGCGGGCTGGCACAACCTGGCCGTGGTGTACCGGCAACTCGGGCGGCTCGATCTGGCCGGGCAGGCCCAGCGGCACTGGGCCGCCGCGGTGCGCGCCGAAACGGCGCGGCTGGGTTTCAATCCGACGGCGCCTTTGCCGGCGGTCCAATGGGTCGATCCGAAACGCCTCTCGCCAACGGCCGCCGTGGGCCCAAAACGCGGGTTCTCGGCGGAGGATCATGCCATCCTGCTCTGCCAGGCCCTTGGACCGGCCGCGCCGTGCGCCATCTGCGGAGTCGATTGCTCGACGTGTTCGTGGTGCAAGCGGTCGGGCTGGGAACGGATGCGGGCCATCGCGTGGCAAGCCTATGCCCAGGGCGAGTACGTGGGCCACGAGCGCACGGCCCACGTGCCCGAGTACCGCCTCCGCGTCGACGACCAGTTGGACATGATCTACCGCGTCACCCGCGAGGAGACGGCCCAGCCGTATCGGCTCAACGTGGGCGACGAGATCCGGGTCGAGTCGTTTACCGATTCGGCCCTCAATCGGGACCTCCTGGTGCAGCCCGACGGCACGATCACCCTGCGGCTGTTGGGTCAGGTGCGGGCGACGGGCCGGACCGTGGCCCAATTGCGCGACGATCTCGAGCGGCTGTATCTGAAGTACTACAAGGTCCCCGCGATCACCGTCACGCCGCTACGGGTCAACGCGAAGCTCGAGGATCTTCGGGCCGCGGTGGACCGGCGGCAAGGCATCGGCGGCCAAAGCCAGCTCGTGCGCGTCACGCCCGAAGGGACCATCGCGCTGCCGGCGATCGGCTCGGTCCCGGCCCAGGGGCTGACGCTCGCCGAACTCCAGCAGGAACTCAACGAACGCTACCGGCAGGAAGTCGAAGGGATCGAGGTGATTCCGGTCCTGGCCCAGCGGGCCCCGCGATACGTGTACGTGCTGGGCGAGGTCCGCAACCCGGGACGTTTCGAGATGACCGGCCCGACCACGGCGATCCAGGCCCTGAGCATGGCCGGCGGCTGGAACGTCGGGGCCCACCTCCGGCAAGTGGTGGTGTTCCGCCGGGGCGACGACTGGCGCTTGCTGGCCACGATGCTCGACCTGCGCGACGCGCTTTACGGGAAGCAACCTTGTCCGCCGGGCGAGATCTGGCTCTCGGACTCCGACGTGATCATCGTGCCGAAACACCCGATCCTCGTGGCCGACGACTTCATCAACCTCGTGTTCACGCGCGGCATCTATGGGGTGGTTCCCGCAACCTTCGCCTTCAACTTCGCGAAGTTGAGCACCCTGTAGGGTACCGCTACTCGAAGCCGCGCAGGAACGCATCGAGTTCCGGATCGAGCCCGTCTTCGCCCGCGGGCTGAGCCGGTCGATGCGCGACGGGCGGAGCGCCCGACATGGGCGTGTCGGCATCCGGCCCGGGGTCGCGCAGGGTTTCGCGGCCATCCGCGGCGGCTTCGCCCTCGGTTTCCGACGCCGGGCCGGGTTCCGACTCGCCCTGGCCGTTCGCGCTGGGCGACGCGGCGGGCACGTCGCGCGGTGGCGGCGCCGCCTTGCGTTTCCGGCCGAAAGGCCACCATCCCCGCGATTTCTTGGCCGGCGCGGGTTCGACCGTTCCGCCGGCGCTGGCCGCTTGGTCGAACTCGGGCGCGGGGGCGCCCGCGGTGGTCGACGTCAACGCCTCCTCTGCGGGCGCGACCGATCCAGGCAGCGGGGCGTCGGGGGGCGACCCAAGACCAGGCTCCGCCTGGCCGGCAAGCGTTGTCGCGGCTTCGGGCGTCCAACCGGCAAAGCCGGACGGCGCGGACACGGGAGGCGGCACCGGCTCCTCGGGACCCGCCGGCGAGATGAACGCGAAGAACTCGCCGGGCGCCTCCTCGGCCGACGACGAGGAACTCTCGGCGCCGTTGACCTCGCCGAACCATGGCGGCGGCTCAACAGGCTCCGCGGCCGAAGGCGGCTCGTCGAGCGGCTCGTTCGCCGCAGTGGTCGTGACGGGTGGCGGCGTCTCGGGCCGGCGGTCTTCCGGTACGCTCGGCGCGACGACCGTCACTTCGCCCGCGTATTCGTAATCCACGCGGAAGGTCAACGGGCCGATCGTGAACTCGTCGTTCGGGCGAAGCGCCGCCTCGGTAATCTGCTTGTCGCCGATGAAGGTGCCGTTGAGCGATCCCAAGTCTCGCACCCGAACCAGCCCCTGGACCTCGAACAACTCGCAGTGCTGGCGGCTGACCATCGGGTGAGCAATCGTCAGGTCGGCGTCGCGGCTGCGCCCGATGATGATGGGGAGTTTCAGCGTGACGCGTTTCTTGTTGGCCTTGCCCCCGACGATCGTCAAGCGGGCTTCCATGAGCGCGACTGCTCCGGCAGCGGTGGGAAGGTGAGGAGTTGCCGAGCGCGGCGTGGTTTGGTGTACCCCCTATCTTAACTGGAGGCGAGCATGGAAACAACGGGGTTCCTGGGGCATCCTCCCTGGGAGGGTGAGGCCCTTGACGAGACCCTCCTGGCCGATTTAATTACGGGCTGCCGTTTGCCCTTGCAAGCGGGGGATGACGACTTATAATTCCGGCGGTGGGTGCGGGTTGGATCGAGTCCAGACCCGCCCAACAAGCGGGTGTAGCTCAGGTGGTAGAGCACGACGTTGCCAACGTCGTTGTCGTGGGTTCGAGTCCCATCACCCGCTCTTTCTTTTTTTCCAAGGGCTGTTTGACGGCGTTTCTCGATCATGGCTTCCACCGAACATCCCGGTCAGGACGAACCGATCTCCCCTCTTGCGGATGAGGCATCCCGGCCCCAGGAAGGTGCCTCTCCGGCGGAACCCGCGGTGGACGTCGCGGTGCCGCCCGCGGAGGTAACCGAGGTCTCCGAACAGGAAGAGGCCCCGCGGTTGACCCTCGAGGTGGACATCCAGCCGCGCAGTGCTTGCGAACGGCATATTGTGGTGCGCGTCTCGCGGGACGATATCGAACGGTATTTCGACAAGGAGTTCTCCGAGTTGGTGACCACGGCCCAGGTGCCCGGGTTTCGGCCGGGCCGGGCGCCGCGCAAGCTGATCGAGACGCGCTTCCGCAAGGAAGTCAAGGACAAGGTCAAGTCGAACCTGTTGCTCGACAGCATCGCTCAGATCAGCGAGGAGTACGACCTGGCCGCCATCAGCGAGCCGGAATTTCAACTCGATGCGGTCGAGCTTCCCGACGAGGGGCCGATGACCTACGAGTTCGACTTGGAGGTTCGGCCCGAGTTCGAACTGCCCGACTGGAAGGGACTGACCATCGAACGTCCCGTGCGCGAGTTCACGGACGAAGACGTGGATCGGGCCTTGAGAGACCGTTTGGCCCAGTACGGGACGCTCGTTCCGCACGACGGGCCGGCGGAGGTAGGCGACTACGTGTTTTGCCGGCTGACCTTCACGCACGAAGGCCAGGTGTTGTCCAGCTCCGACGAGGAAGTGATCCGAATTCGTCCGGTGCTCAGCTTCCACGATGGGAAGATCGAGCAGTTCGACGAATTGATGAAGGGGGTGCGCGCGGGCCAGACGCGGGTGGGCGAAGCCCAGATCTCCGAAGATGCCCCGAACGAACAGCTCCGCGGCCGCAAGGTCACGGCCACGTTCGAGGTCAAGGAAGTCAAGAAACTCCAGTTGCCCGAACTCACCCCCGAGTTCGTCCGAGGGCTCGGCGATTTCGAGAGCGTTGCGGACCTGCGCGACGCGGTTCTTGACAACCTGAATCGCCAGTTGGAGTACGAGCAGCACCGCCGCGTGCGCAGGCAGATCACCGACGCGCTGACGGCCTCGGCCTCGTGGGAACTGCCGCCGGGCCTGCTCCGGCGGCAGAGCCAGCGCGAGCTGGAGCGGGTGGCGATGGAATTGCGCCGGGCGGGCTTTACCGACCAGCAGATCCTCGCCCACGAGAATGCGATTCGCCGGAATAGCGCCTGGTCGGTGTCCCGGGCACTCAAGGAGCACTTCATCCTCGAGAAGATCGCCGAAGTCGAGAACATCGACGCGACCGAAGAGGACTACGACCAGGAGATCGAGTTGATCGCGCTGCAAAGCGGGGAGACGCCGCGCCGGATCCGCGCCCGGCTCGAGAAGGCGGGGCGCATGGACGTGCTCCGCAACCAGATCGTCGAACGGAAGGTGATCGAGCGGATCCTCTCCCACGCGAAGTTCGTCGATACGCCGTACCAACCCGAAGCGCTGGAAGAGGAAGCCATGGACCGCGCTGCCGCCGGTGGCGAACCCTCGTCGCCCATCCCCGAGGCGACGCCCGAAGGCGCTTAGACGGGACGAGGCTCGAAGGGATGCGCGATGTGTGGATTGGTCGCCGTTTGCCGCCTCCCGGCCCTCGTCTTTGTCGATCCGTCGTCTTTCGTCGAACCCCCTTCGTTCCTGCGTGAGCCTCGCTACCCATGAGCGTATTGTCCCGACCGCCGCTGGCCGATCCGTTGGCGAATTACCGCGATTACCAGCGTCAGCGCCAATTGACGTTGGGCGACCTGCTCCTGGAGAACCGCATCATTTTGCTCCAGGGCGTGATCCACGACGCCAACGCGAACGAAATCGTCATGAAGCTCTTGTATCTTCAGAGCGAGAACCGGCGCAAGGACATCCATTTCTATATCAATTCGCCGGGCGGCAGCGTCAGCGCGACGTTGGCGATCTACGACACGATGCAGATCCTCAGTTGCCCGGTCGCCACGTACTGCGTGGGGCTGGCGGCCAGCGGCGGCGCCGTGCTCTTGGCCGGCGGCGCCAAGGGGAAACGCTTCGCGCTGCCGCACTCGAAGGTGATGATTCACCAGCCGTACGGTCAGGTCGGCGGCCAGGTCTCCGACATCGAGATCCAGGCGCAGGAAATCCTCAACACCCGCGAGGTCCTCAACCAGATCCTCTCCCAGCACACCGGCCAACCGATCGAGCGGATCGCCAAGGACACCGACCGCGACTTCTACATGACGGCCGAGGAAGCCAAGGCCTACGGCGTGGTCGACGACATTCTCACCAAACAGAAAGTGGTCGAGGGACAGGAGACGGAAGACTAGCCCCCGGCACACCTCCGACGATCCCTTGCGCGGAGCAGCTTCGCCCATGACCCTGATACCCTACGTGATCGAGAAGAGCGGCCGCGAAGAGCGGGCGATGGACATCTACAGCCGGCTGCTGAAAGACCGCATCGTCTTTCTCGGCTCGGCGATCACCGATGAAGTGTCCAATGCGGTGGTGGCCCAACTGCTCTTCCTTCAGGCCGAGGACCCCAAGGCGACGGTCCACCTGTACCTGAACTCGCCCGGCGGCAGCGTCACGGCCGGCCTGGCGATCTACGATACCATGCAGTTCATCAGTTGCGAGGTGGCCACCTATTGCGTGGGCCAGTGCGCCTCGATGGCGGCCGTGCTTTTGGCCGCCGGAACCAAGGGCAAACGCAACGCCTTGCCCAACGCCCGCATTCTCATCCACCAGCCCATGGCGGGCATGGAAGGGTCGGCCGAGGACATCATGATCCACGCCAAGGAGTTCAGCAAGATCAAGGAGCGTCTCAACCGCATTTTGCTGAAACACACGGGCCACCCCTTGGAGAAGATCGAGCGCGACACGGACCGCGACCGCTTCATGTCGGCCGAGGAAGCCCTCGAATACGGCCTGATCGACCACGTCATCGAGCACATCGAACAGCGTTGACACGGAAGCCAAGAATCGGTACCGTGCGACCCGCGCGAGGCCAAGACTCGTCGATCCCCGCGCGCTGGCGGGCCGTCGGGCCCCACCACGTGCCCGGAGTCGTCCGCCCTCGTTGTCACGGATAGATTGCGCAACACAGGTAGTCTGCGCATTCTGCACAGTGCTATCCAAACGCGCCGAGTGTTCACAGGTCATTGCCGCGCCACCTATGCATGGGGTGTCCAAGGGTAAACTGACAGTCGGTTTTCTGGCCGCGTTCGTTTTCGCCGCGGTGGCGCTGTCGGGGTGCCGGACGGATCCGGCAATCACCGCCTTGGAACGGGAGAACCGCGACTTGGAGGACGAGATCTACGCGCTCCAGGACCTGCTCGACCGCACGCAAGACGAGTTGGATGCGTGCCGCCGAGCGAAATCGGCAGCCGGAGAAGCGCCCCGTGCCCCGGCCGACCATCGCGGTCCGTCGGCCCCAAGGTCCGAGCCAACCACCATTCCCACCCCCGAGCGTGTCCCGCTGCCGACGCCCCGCGGGCCGGAGCCGGGCCCCAGCCGAGGCTCGGCTTCTGCCTCCCGGTCGCCGCGTCCGAGCGGCCTGGACTTGCCCAAAATCGAACTGCCCTCCGAACCACTGCCCCAGGGCCAAGTGCCGCCCACGCTCCGCCGCCCTTCGGCCACGCCATAAGGGGCGAGCATCCCCTTCTTCGTCACGCCACCGCAGTGTGCGAAAACCCTCTCCGGTAGCTGGAGGAAACGCCGCACGTTGCTGCGGGTCACGGCGCCTTGGTGCTCGTGGTCCCGGTCCTGGTGATTCCGCGCGGCTGCCGCCGCCGGCTTGTCCCGCAGTGCGGGATGAGGGTAAAACGAACGGCGCACGTACGTAGGGTTGGCGGAACGCTGCGTCATCGTGGGTGGTGCGTTTCACGCACTCGACGAACCGACCAGCCGAATGGGAGCGCTTGTTTTCTCCGGAGGAACCGACGATGCGTCCGATCGGGACATTTGTTTGGGCCGTGTGGGCCCTGCTGGCTGCCTCGCCGGCCGTGGCCGAATGGAACGTGTGGACCACCACCGACACCCGGCGCGTGCTCCGCGACGCGCCGGCGGAGCAAGGCGCCGAGGTGCGTCTGGGCGCGGCTCGCAACGAGTGGCGCGGATTCCAGATCCTGGTGCGGTCCGACGCGCCGCTGGAAGGCGTCGCGGTCGAGCCGGGCGACTTGCGTGCGCCGGACGGAGCGGTCCTCCCGGCCGCGCAAGCCCGGCTGTATCGCCAGCACCAACTCGAGTTGACCGAGGGTAGCCCCCGAAACAAGGACTTTCGGCCGGGCTGGTATCCGGATCCGTTGGTTCCGGTGCGGCATCCGCTGACGGGCAAGCCGCTGGGCCAGGCCCGATTCACGGCCATGCCGTTCGTCTTGCCGGCCGGCCAGACGCACGGCTTTTGGGTCGATCTGTACGTGCCGGCCAAGACCGCCGCGGGAACCTACCGCGGCACGTACCGCGTGACGGCCCAAGGGCAGAAGCCGGTCGAGGTTCCGGTCACGCTGGTCGTCTGGGACTTCGCCCTGCCCGAGACGCCGACCTTTCACACGGCCCTCGGCTCGCCCGCCCAGCGCATGCGGAGTTACTACCAGAGGCGGGCCAAGGCGGGCAAGGAGCAGGCGCCGAGCGACTGGGCGGCCGTGGACGCCCAGTGCGCGGCCCTGTTGAGCGAGCACCGCATCAACGCGACGCCTCCGGCCGAGACGTTGCGTCCGGTCGAGCAGGCCGACGGTTCGTTCCGCATTCCAGCCGGCCAAGTCGCGGCGCTCCGCGAGTTCATCGACCGGTACCACGTCAATGCGATTCAGACGCCGCACCCGTCGAGCGCGGTCAAGGACCCGATCGCCCAGCGCCAGAGGCTTCATGCGTGGCTGGCCGCGTGGGACGCGCTGGTCAAGGACCTCGACCGGCCGCACGTGGTCTTCTACACGTATCTCAAGGACGAACCGAACGACCGCGAGGAGTACGAGTACGTGCAGAAGTGGGGTCGGGCGGTGCGCGAGGCCCGCTCGGCCCTCAAGGTGCTCGTGGTCGAGCAGACGTGGACGCAAGACGCCTCGTGGGGCGACCTCTACGGCGCGGTCGATATCTGGTGCCCGTTGTTCTGCCTGCACAAGCAGGACAGTGCGGCCAAGCGGCAGGCCCTGGGCGAGATCGTGTGGACCTACACCGCGTTGTGCCAAGGCGGCGAGCCGACGCCGTGGTGGCAGATCGATTTCCCGCTGTTGAACTACCGGGTGCCGATGTGGATGGCGTGGAACGACCGCATGCGGGGCATCTTGTACTGGGGCGGGATGTCGTATTGGGACCAGGTCGACGACCCGTGGACCGACCCGAAAACCTATGGCCGGCGCGAGGGTCAGAAGGGGCCGGTGTATCACGGCGAGGGGACCCTGGTCTACCCGGCCCGACCCACCGGATACGACGGCATCGCCCCCAGCCTGCGTTTGAAGGCCCTGCGCGACGGGATCCAGGACTACGAGTATTTGGCGATCCTCCAGCGGCAAGGCCGCGTGGCCGAGGCGGAAGAAGTGGTCCGTGCAGTGACCACCTCGTTCTTCCAATGGAACCGCGACCCGGCCGCGTACGACTCGGCGCGACAGCGGCTTGCCGAGCGCATCGTGAAAGCGCGGCGGTAGACTGTCGGGACCCGCAGCACGTGGGTTAGAGCGGTTGGCTCGAGCGGTTGCGGAGCTTCGGGCCTCGGCCCAGTTTCGTCGCCGACCATTCCTTCGTCAGGGTTTCAAACACCTCGGGCGACTCGTAGCGGACGATGTTGGCCCCCTCGGGAATGGGGCCGATCAACCCACGAAAGACCGGCAGTCCCCGAAGTGCCAGGTTGGTGCTGCAATCGTCCACCCCGATCTGGATGTGCCGTTTCAGCAGATCTTCCTGGCTGTCGTAATCCCGGATGCGGATCTGTCCGTCGGCGCCCCGGGTGACCACTCGGAATTTTTCTCGTTTCATGCGATGGGCCTTCGATGCTCCCGGACCGATTCACGGAACGGCCGACTGCAACGGGCACGGCGTTCGGCCCCTCGGAACCCAACGGACAGATCCCGTGAATGGTTGCCAGGAGGGACTGTTCTCGATATCGTCCGGGCAGGTCCCCGCGGCACACCGCTTTTGCCCGGCTCCACATCCCGGGTTCAACTGCGCGATTCCGAACATCCGGCACGACGCCTAGTCCTGCTACCAATACCCCCGGATTTCGAATAGCCAATCGCGCTGCGGGCCGGGCATTTGACGCGGCGCGAAACGCGATCTAGGTTTTTGATGGCCTTCGCGCGTGGCTTCCACTTCTTCTCTTGGCGACTCCGCCTTTGAGCATGTTTGGAGAGAGACTGATGACTGCCTCGGTCAGCGCGCCTTCACCCCATTCACTTTGGCAATCCGAGGGGATGCCTGAGGAAGATGTTCGCACGCAGGTTTGGAACCTCCTGGGCGCGATGTACCCCGTGGGAGACCTCGTCGAGCGGCGCAAGGACCGCCGGTATCCATACCCCTACCTGGTGTACCTGACTCCGGTCGGCAGCGACGGCGTGACGCCCGAGGGCGACCCCATCGTGGTTGTCGGGAAGCACCTTTCCGAACGGGGTTTCGGCTTCTATCATCCCAAGCCGCTCCCCTACCGCCGGATGATCGCCTCGCTCGAAGCCACCAGCGGGGTCCGCGTCGCCTTTCTGATGGACCTGAATTGGTGCCGGTTCACCCGGCAGGGGTGGTACGAAAGCGGCGGGCGGTTCCTCCAATCGGTTCCGCCGCCCATCTCCGACCGGCCCTGACGCCGCGCGACAACCAGCGCGTTGCTCACGACCGCGCAGCCCCTTATACTGGGGCAGTCCGGGGCCGCAAGGTTCTCTGCCACGAGGCTGTCGGGAGACCGCCATGCCAGCCACGCGCCAATTGATCGCTCGGGAAGAAGCCAAGGAACCGTTCTTCGTGGGGGTCGATCTGGGGGGAACGACCGTCAAGTTGGGACTGGTCGACGATTTGGGCCGGCCGCTTTGCTGGGACAGCATCGCCACGTGCGTCGACCGGGGACCGGAGGACGCCGCAAGGCGCATGGGCCGGGCCGTGCTCGAAACGATCCGGCGGGTGGGCCTGGAACCGAACGACGTGGCCGGCGTGGGACTCGGCTCGCCGGGAATCCTCGATTACCGCGCGGGCACCATGGTCAATCCCACGAACTTCAAGGGGTGGAACGGCTTTCCCATCCGCGACCGCGTCGCGCACCACTGCGGGTTGCCGGTCGTGCTGGCCAACGATGCGTCGTGCGCGGCCTACGGCGAATTCTGGATCGGGTCGGGGCGCGGGTTTCGGAGCCTCGTCATGCTCACGCTGGGCACGGGCGTGGGCTGCGGCGTGATCATCGGCGATTTGATCATCGAGGGCGAGAACGGCCACGGCACGGAGTGCGGGCACATCATTGTCGAGCCCGGCGACAACGCCCGCGTCTGTTCCTGCGGCCGGACCGGCCACCTCGAGGCCTACGCCAGCGCCACGGCCGTGGTCGCCCGAACCCAAGACGCGATCGATGCCGGGCGCAAGACATCGCTTTCGTGCCGGTTGGGGGACGGGACGCCGCTTTCGCCGTTGGCCATCGCCGAGGAGGCCGAGGCCGGCGACGACCTGTCGTTGGAGATCGTCATGGAAACCGCCCGCTACCTCGGCATCGGCATCGTCAGCCTCCTCCACACGATCGATCCGACCGGCGTGTTGATCGGCGGGGCCATGACCTTCGGGGGCGCCGAGGGGGCCCTGGGACGCCGTTTCCTCGATCGGATCCGGGAAGAGGTCCGCCGCCGCGCCTTCCCCATCCTCGCCGAGCGGACGACCATCGACTTTGCCACCCTGGGGCCGGACGCCGGCTATCTCGGCGCGGCGGGCATCGCCCGGGTCGAACACCGCAAGACCCTGCGACGCCGCGGCGCCGATCTTCCGGATTCGGGCGAGGCGTCGCAAGCCACGCGGTCCATCTGACCGCCGCCGAAACGGGCTTTCCCCCGGTCGAACCCTCTCCTTGACGCCGGAAGCCTCGACGCCAACAATGAACCGGTGGCGTTCGGCTCGCGCGCACCGGCGAGTTCGACCATCGCATGGAGACGACGATGAGGGTGATTTTCAAGTTCCTGGGCGGCCCGCTCGATGGGAAGACGGTCGCGGGCGAACCCGGCGAGCCCGGCGAGGCTCAACGCTACTACGCCTTGACCTGTCACGGCCGGCTGGGGCAGCGCTTCCGCACCGCATCCGAGTACGCGGTCAACGTCCTGCTCAAGGAGAGACTTCAGAGCGAGAAGCCGCACCGCTTCCAGCAGCACGTCTACGAGGTCACCGATCGCATCGACAATGGCGACGTGCTGGTCGTGCGCACCGAGTA